>JAQUMQ010000202.1 GCA_028718045.1 Actinomycetota bacterium | reverse complement strand
GCGAATATCTTTTGATATATCTTCCAAGCGCTTAATTTCATTTTCATTGATTTTTTTAAAACTTTCCAATTACTGCCCCCCCCCCATGACTTTTTGATCATTTGTTATTTATGTATTTTTATATATTTAATTGAACTATTTAATATTGAGACTTCCCCTCACTGTTCATATCCACAAACCTCCCGGTAGGAACAACCGTTATCTTCACGTTACTATCCCTTGCAATCCTATCATCGATGTGCTTTTGAATATTACCCACTTTTTTAAATCCCATCATGCTTGTTTCATCAGGATTAAAGTCCGAATAAAGAAATACATTTTTACTTGATATGATTTTTGATATGGCAACAGCTTTGTGACCTCCCAGAACGAAGTTTTTCTTAAGAGCTTCCCTTAAAAGATGGTAGTTCTTGCAGTTTGTCATCCATTCTTTAAATACATCTTCCCCGAATCCTTCAGGACATTTTGCGACAAGAATTATCTCTCCGTCTTCTTTGGATATATTTTTCACATTTTCAAGAGCCTTCTGAGATTGATACAAGTTCAGGTCTTTGGGATAACCTCCCGGAGATGTTATTACTATATCGGCCTTATCTTTAACTTCCCTTTTATATATGGCATCATATTTTTTTACACCCTCTATATATGCCTCGTTATTTTTACCGGCAACTGCAGCTATTATATTTTTATGATCATCAAGAATTACATTGAATATAAAATCAATTCCAACAAGCTTACCTGCCTCTTCGATATCAGCTCTCACAGGATTATCGTAAAAATTTCCGGCTTTTGCCTTATCATCCAGCATCATTTTATGGTTTGCCTGAATCGAGTTTCTTGAGCATATTCCAGGCATAACAGCTTTTGCGCCACCGGAGTAGCCCGCAAAATAATGATACTCGATATTACCTGTCGCAATTAAGATACCGGCACCAAGCACTTCCTCATATACTTCTACAGGAGTGCCAAAAGTAGTGCGCCCAATAAGTCTTGTATCTTGAGGATTTGAGTCTTTTATATTTATTTTCTCATAGACATAATCTCCTACAAGCTTTCTTTTTTCGCTTTCAGTGTGAGATCTGTGAATTCCGAGACCAAGTATTATTTTTATATTTCGATTCTCTATTCCTCCATTATTTAATTCTTTTATCAAAGTAGGAAGAAACTTATACGACGGACATGGCCTTGTAATATCCGAGGTTAAAATGATGGCATTTTTTTTGCCTTTCGCCAACTCACACAGCTTTTGTGATGCTATCGGATTTTTAAAAGCACTTTTTATTACTATATTTTCATCGATTATCGATTTACCGTCTTCTTCCGACTGTATGATATCCTGCAGGTTAGCCTCAGGAATTTCAAGGAATATGTTTTCTTTCCCGTAAGCTATATTTATATTCATTACCACTAAAATTTTTTAGCTGATTTTTTAAGTGCGGCAACTACCGGAAGTTCCTCTCCTGATAAAAATCTTACCATTGCTCCCCCGCCCGTACACACATAGGAAAAGCTATCTTTCAAGTTGTATTTATTCACTGCTGATATCGAATCTCCTCCACCTATGACTGAGAAGCTGCCCGATTTGGCAACCGAGGTAAAAATCTCCTTTGTTCCTCTTTCAAAACTTTCTTTTTCAAAAACACCGGCAGGTCCGTTTACGAAAATAGTTTTGGCTTTTATAATCTCAGACTTATAAAAATTGATAGTTTTTTCACCGATGTCAGAGATAACCGCATTTGATGGTAAGCTTTCTAAATCTATTTCCATTCTGATATTATTTTCTGAAACCGCATAATCAAGGGGAAGAATTATCTTGTCGCTATACTTTAAAAGAATTTCTTTTGCAGGCTCCAAGAACTCATTCAATTTCTTTTTTAAAATTATTTCTTCAGAGGGTTTACCGATATTAATTCCTTTTGCCATCAGGAACAAATTAGCCAAAAGCCCCGAAGATAATATCCTGTCAGCTATTGCCTCTCCCAATACTTTTGGTATCATATCAAAGGCATCTTCTATTTTGGCTCCTCCTAAAAGAAAAATAACTGGATGAGAGGCAGATGTCATTATCTTTGAGAGCACTTCGTATTCTTTTTCAAAAAGCCTTCCCATGGCTGAAGGAAGAAGCTCTTCAAAACCAACAAGGGTTGGCTGATTTCTATGTGCTGCTGCAAACGCGTCGCATACATATATGTCTGCAATAGGAGCAAGCTTTCTTACCACTATAGTTTTTGCTTGCTGTTCGGGAGCAAGTTTTAGCTTTGTCTCAAATAAAGTCATTTCCTCAGCCATATATCTTACATTGTCAAGAACAATAATCTCGCCTTCTTGGAGGCTTGCTATCCTGTCTCTTGCGGCAGGTCCGCATACGTCATCGATAAAATCTACTTTCTTGTTAAGAAGACCTGAGAGAACCTCGGCATGAAGAGCGGTCGATATAAAATTGTGATATTCAAGGTCTCCTCCTTGATGAGATAAAATAACCAGTTTTGCCTTTTTTTCCGACAACTCTTTTATCGTAGGAATTGCTGCTTTTATTCTTGTTGTATCTGCAAGCTTATTATTTTCTCTGTCGTAAGGTGAATTAAGATCGAGTCTTGCAAGTAGGGTTTTGCCCTTAAAATCAAAATCATCCAGTGTATTTATGCCGTATTTCATATGCTACTCCATACCCAAATATTTATTGGTAAGAGCTACTGCCTGCTTTCCGTCTTTCTGAAGCATAAGAGAGGCTCTAATTGCATCTATCGTTTCAGGTATTACTACCGATTCCTGGGGAATACTTATCGTAAAAAACAAATTATTGCCGCTAAGGGCTACCATTTCTCTAAAGAGTGCTATTTCATACATGTCTGCTCTTTTGTTTCCTTTATCTCTTGCATATTTAAACATAGCTGTATTCGAATTGAAGCCCTTGGCAATATCGACTACTTTTATTCTCGGATGAGCCTCGAATAAAGATATTGCATCAGAAACGGATATTTTTTTCTTTGGAGTTGCAAGTATCGTAATAATATGACCATGAGTTGTCGGAACATGAACAAGAGCTCCCGTTGCATCGATATGAGGCATGATAAGCATCAAATCTTTTGCCTGATGATTCGGTACTTTCTCTACCATAGCCACATCGACCAGTCCCCTGTGGGTATCGCCCGGATCTGCCACTCTTCTGACTATGGTAACAACAACTCTTTCTACTCCTACTGCTTTGTCGAGACAATCTACGGCTCTGATAAATCCTGTTGTGTTGCATGATGTAAGCTTTAGGTAATCTTTTCCTAAACCTTTATCATAATTTGCATACCCGTGAAAGAATACATCTGCTACTTCGTTTTTTTCTCCGCCCTGAAATATTGCTTTTATACCTTTTTTCTTGTATATTTCCTTGTTTTTGATTCCCACTCCACCGGGAGCTGCGTCAAGAACTATGTCCGATTTTGATAATAGATCGTTAAAATTACCCTTTACCGGTATGTTTTCTGATTCAAATGAAGCCCTCATCGAGTCATCTACCACATATAGATCATATGGGCTGGGGCTGTCATATAGAGCTCTGATTGACAGTGTCGGTGTCACATCGGCAATTCCGACAAGTTCCATATCATCTTGTCTTGCAACTCCGTCGGCAAGACGCTGGCCTATCACACCATAACCGGCTACTGCTACTTTTGTCTTTTTCATTTCATTTACTCCTATTTAAAAATTGTTAATTTCTTATGTCTTTATTTTCATACCCCGATAGCATGACGTGTGGCTTTTCGTTTAAAAACTTAAAAAAATCAAAAATAATTATAATTTAATTGATTACGTAAACGTTTAAATATTATATCAAAAAGCCCTCTTTGTCAAATTTAAAATTTGTTTTTAGCTTAAAAAATACCAGAA
>JAQUMQ010000201.1 GCA_028718045.1 Actinomycetota bacterium | reverse complement strand
ATCTTTATACTGCTTTCGATTCTTATTTTTTTGATTTCTTTTATCCAAAGTTATTTCCCGCCTGAACGATCATGAAGAATTCTCGGCAGATTTATAGGGATATGGGCAAATATGATAGCTGCGCTTCTTGGTACTATAACTCCATTCTGTTCATGCTCATCAATTCCGCTATTTATAGGTTTTACAAATGCAGGCTTGCCGATAGGCGTTACTTTTTCGTTTTTAATATCATCACCTCTTGTGGATCTTGCTTCGATAATACTTCTTGCAAGTATTTTCAATTGGAAGATTGCCATTTCCTATGTCATTGTCGGTGTTTTGCTTGCGATTGCCGGAGGAACGATTATAAGTAGGTTAAAACTCGAAAAATATGTGGAGCCTTTCGTAATGGAAAATAAGCTTATGCAGCTAGATGAGCGTGCGTTGACAAAAAAAGACAGGTTTGTTTTTGCAAAAGATCAAGTCGCATCTATCGTAAAAAAAGTATGGTTATATATTTTTATAGGCGTCGGTATTGGCGCACTTATTCATAACTGGATACCACAAAATATAATTGCCGCAGTCCTTGGAAAGAATAACATATTTTCTGTCGTTATAGCCACCTTGATAGGAGTACCCATGTATGCCGATATTTTCGGTACTCTTCCTGTTGCAGAAGCCCTCGTATCAAAAGGAGTAGGAATAGGGACTGTACTTTCATTGATGATGGCAGTCACCGCACTTTCTCTTCCATCACTCATACTGCTTAAAAAAGTCGTAAAAATGAAGCTGCTTATCATATTTACCTTGATAGTAACGATAGGAATCATCATAATCGGTTACGCGTTTAACGCTTTAGGGTTTTTACTTATTTGATGACATTCATTATCATTTTAAAATTTATTATTTATAAAAATATTCTTAAGGAGAAATTTATATGTCAAAAGATTGGTATCCGGTTATCAACTATATCGAATGCACGGAATGTGGAACTTGCATAGATATGTGCAGACATGGCGTTTACGACAAATCAAAAGCGCCTTCACCTCTCGTAATATTCCCTGAAGGTTGCATAAAAGGTTGCAAAGGCTGCGGAAATTTATGCCCCAGTAATGCCATTAAGTATTTGGGAGATATTGAAAACAATTGCAATTGCAATTGTAAGAGCTGCTGTGAATGAAAAATTTTAAAAATCTGTTTAAGCTGGTTTAAAAGCTCATAAAAAGACATCTATCAGGAATTCAAAAAAAAATATAAAATTTTTTGTAGCCAGTTAAACCATTAGAAAGAGGTACATATGTCTGAAGTAAGAACACAAGATATTGGTTTTTTTAATAAATATTTAACATTATGGGTAGTGCTATGTATGGTAGCAGGAGTTCTTGTAGGTAAGTATCTGCCGTCCATACCCGCATTTTTAGGAAAGTTTGAATATGCCCAGGTTTCGATCCCGATTGCAATTCTTATATGGCTTATGATTTATCCTATGATGATGAAAGTAGATTTTGCTAGTATAAAAAATATAGGCAAGAATCCCAAAGGTCTTTTTGTTACATGGGTCACGAACTGGCTCATAAAACCCTTTACTATGTATGGTATTGCATTTTTTTTCTTTTATATTGTATTCAAATCATTAATCCCTGCTTCTCTTGCAAAAGATTATCTTGCAGGCGCAATACTGCTAGGCGCAGCTCCATGTACAGCTATGGTTTTTGTGTGGAGTTATCTGACAAAAGGAAACCCTGCATACACTGTCGTGCAGGTAGCAACCAATGACCTCATAATCCTTTTTGCATTCACTCCTATTGTTGCATTATTGTTGGGTGTCAGTGGCGTTAAAATACCATGGGCTACCCTTTTCTTGTCAGTTGTTTTATTCATCGTAATTCCTCTATCGGGTGGAGTGCTTACTCGTGTACTTGTTACCAGATATAAAGGGGTTAGCTATTTTGAAAATAAGTTTATACCTAAGTTTGACAATATAACAATTATAGGACTGTTGCTTACACTTATAATTATTTTCTCGTTTCAGGGTAACGTTATTATTGCAAATCCTCTGCATATTATTCTCATTGCAATACCACTTGTCATACAGACTTTCCTTATTTTCTTTATAGCTTATCTTGCTTCAAGAGCTCTTAAACTATCTCATGATATTGCCGCACCTGCAGGCATGATCGGAGCATCGAATTTCTTTGAGCTGGCTGTTGCTGTTGCAATCTCGCTGTTTGGCCCCAAATCGCCTGCTGCTCTTGCAACTATCGTAGGCGTACTTACAGAAGTCCCCACAATGCTAATACTCGTTAGGATTTCGAACAAGACAGTTAATTGGTTTCCTGCAAAAACTTTATCAGCTATAAATTTAAGTAAGAAAAATATCGATTTTTAATCATTGTTCAAAATGTCATAAAACATTTTCATATCCATATTGTTCCTGAACAAGTCCGCAAGTTCATCGTATTGTTTTTCCTTTAATTCTTTATAGGAAAAATAATTATTTTTTATGTTATAATTTACTGTTGTCGCTTCCAAACCCATCCTAGCGGCGTCCGAACTTTTTGTAAGCTCAATCAATCTTAACAAGAATCTTCTTACCCTAAAATTGTCAAAGATTCCATGAATATATGTACCCATGGCTATATTTTTTCTGGACAGGTTGATAGAAATAATCCCGTCATCATAATAGCTTTCATAACCGAAATCGCCATCGCTGCCATAATCACGGTTATTCATACCGCCAGGTGCACCATATGTCGGCCGTTTGTTTCTCTGACCGACTTTAAAAAACGGAATTGTCAGATAATTTTTTATTTTCAAGTTATTTTCTGAATTTATATCATTTTTTTGATGTTTCGTCGCCGAAGCTGGCTTCGAGACACCCATGTGAATCTCATAGCCGCTCATGCTTAAGCCGACCTCATATTCACATTCTAAATCAAAATTGTGATATTTAAAAAAATCAGCCAATTTCTCATTAAAAGAAAAACTAACCTGCCTGGTAAATTTTTCATTTGAAAATTCGGTCTCGATATCCAAAATTCCAATTCCTTTTATGCTTTCGATATCTTTCGATTCTGTCCTGTACTTGTCCGTAATTCCGTATCCAAGCATTTGATATCCTCCGCATATACCTATTATGATCGTTCCTTTTTCGTGTCTTTTTTGTATTTCCCGCTCAAATCCGCCGTTTCTTAAATACAGCAAATCATTGATAACGCTTTTGCTTCCCGGAATAATTATTGCATCCGGATTAAAATCGGCAAGCTCTTTAACCTTTTTTATGTAAAGCAGATCAACCTCTGGTTCCAATTCCAAAGCATTAAAATCAGTGAAGTTGGATATATGAGGAAGATACAAAACCGCAATCTTTATTTTTGCTCTGCTATTTGAACCGATATTTTTGCCAAATTGCTTTTCAAGGTTTACGGAATCTTCTTCTTCTATGAAAATATCTTTGTAATACGGAATTACTCCCAGCATAGGCAACTTTAACTTATTTTCAATCCATCTTATCCCGGGATCAAGAAGGTTCTTGTCCCCCCTGAATTTATTTATGATCATTGCTTTGAAAAATTTCCGGTATTTTTTCGGAAGAATTTTAACCGTCCCATAAAAATGCGCAAATACACCGCCTTTGTCGATATCCCCAATCAGTATAACTGGGGACTGAGCAATTTCTGCAGTTTTCATGTTTACGATATCATTCTTAAGCAAGTTTATTTCCGCTGGGCTTCCGGCTCCTTCGATAACTATCACGTCAAATTTTTTTTTCAGATTATCCAGCAATTTTTTTATTCCGCTTAGATAATATTTTTTCTTTTCGTCATATTCTGCCGCAGACATATTTTTTACCACTTTGCCCATGAAGATAACCTGGGCATTTGTATCAGCAACAGGCTTTAGCAAAAT
>JAQUMQ010000200.1 GCA_028718045.1 Actinomycetota bacterium | reverse complement strand
TCTAGAGTCTACAGTAGTTTTTTTTATAAAAACAATAAAAAGGTAGGGCAGATTCTCGTTACCCGCGAAGATACTTCCAAGAGAGCACAATACTTAAATATAAAAAACACCATTTTAAGCCTTATTGAGCTAAATGTGATTCCTATAATAAACGAGAATGACAGTGTGGCTCTTGACGAAATAAAATTTGGCGATAACGATACACTCGCGGCACTTATTTCGGGGCTTATTGAAGCAGATCTTCTTGTTATATTATCAGACATAGATGGATTATTCGATAAAAATCCCCAAACACATAAGGATGCTAAATTAATATCCGTGGTAAGCGATATAAATGAAAACATAGAAAAAATTGCAGGCGGAATAGGCTCGAGTTATGGTTCAGGAGGTATGGTCACAAAAATAAGGTCTGCAAAAATATGTTCTTTTTCCGTCATACTAATGGTTATAGCGAACAGCCGTAAGTCTGATGTTTTGCAGGAAATTTTACAAGGCAAGGATATAGGGACATTTTTTATTCCGGAGGAAAATAAAAGAATAACAAGCATAAAAAGATGGATAGCTTATGGGATGGTAACAAAAGGAAGCTTGAAAATCGATAAAGGAGCTGAGGAAGCCATATTAAAAAAAGGCAGAAGCCTTCTTTCGGTAGGAGTTACCGAAGTCGATGGCCACTTTACAAAAGGTGATAACATAATGGTCATATCGGTAGATAACAGAATAATTGCCAAGGGAATTTCTAATTTTGTAAGCGAAGATATAAATAGGATAAAAGGCAGAAAGGAAAAAGAAATACTTGAAGAATTCGGTACCGAACTACACTGTGAAATAATCCACAGAGATAATCTTGTCATATTTTAATTTATGTTTTGCTTGCAGCAGTTTAAAAATTCTTGATGCGCAGAGGTGAAAATGAGCATAGTTAGCGAGATCGCAAAAAAATCCAGAGAAGTTTCATATTTTTTAGCAAACATCAACTCAGATGCAAAGAATAAGGTCTTGAAAGATATTGCCTGTATGCTTATCGACAATGCTGATGAAATAATAAAAGCAAATACTATTGATTGCAAAGAAGCCCAAACAAACGGCATAAGCGAAAGTTTTTTGGACAGACTCAAACTTGATAAAAAAAGAATAAATGATATTTCCGAAAGCATACAGGATGTAATAAGCCTTAATGATCCTGTAGGAGAAGTAATTTTTGGGCACAAGCTTGCGAATGGTTTGGTTTTAAACAATATCAGAGCTCCATTCGGGGTTATAGGAATTATTTATGAAGCAAGGCCTAATGTAACTGTGGATTGTGCCGTTTTGTGCCTTAAGGCAGGAAATGCCGTGATTTTAAGGGGCAGCTCACATGCCATGAGAACCAATATGGAATTGGTTGAAATCATGAAAAAAGCTTTGGCTTATAATAATTTTCCACAAGAATTAATTCAGATAATCCCTAGCTCTTCGAGAGAAGATATCGAAGAAATGATGAAAATGCGAAAATACATAGATGTTTTAATTCCAAGAGGAGGCAAAAAACTCATAGAAAATGTGGTAAACAACTCACGGATTCCTGTTATTGAGACAGGTATCGGCAACTGCCACATATATATAGATGATAAATATGATCTTGAGATGGAAAAGATTATAGATATCGTAATAAATGCTAAAACGCAAAGGCCAAGTGTGTGCAATGCTGCCGAGAAGTTGTTAATTCATGTCAAATCTGCCGAAAGGCTTCTTCCGGCAATATTAAAAGCTCTTGAGAGCAAGAATGTGAAATTAAAAGGTTGCAAGAGGACAAAGGAAATTTACTCTGCGATAGAAATTGCAGATGAATCTGACTGGTATGAGGAATATCTTGATTTGACGATGGCTGTCAAAGTGGTGGATAATCTTCGGGATGCAATAAATCATATAAATAAATATGGTTCACATCATTCTGAAACAATAATTACTTCCAGCTATGAGAATAGCCGGTATTTTACTTCAGGAGTCGATTCTTCTACGGTATATGTCAATGCTTCAACAAGATTTACCGATGGAGGGCAGTTTGAGATGGGAGCTGAAATAGGAATAAGTACTCAGAAATTGCACTGGAGAGGACCCATGGGTTTGAAGCAGCTTACTACAAATAAATTTGTAGTTTACGGAGATGGCCAAACAAGGCAATAAGATTATTATCATTATGCCGTCAATATAAACTGGCAGTACAAACATTATAAAAGGATTACTCATAAGTCATAGAAACAAAAAAGAGGTTTATCAAAAACCGGCTATGAAAAAAGATTTAAAAATAGGAATAATGGGAGGAACTTTCAATCCGGTTCATCACGGACATCTCGTTACCGCAGGGGAAGCTTTAAACCAGTTCCGTCTCGACAAAGTAATTTTTGTTCCTTCTGGGGATCCGCCTCATAAAAACTCCAGAGAAGAAATAATTTCAGAACATAGATATCTCATGACCGTAATTGCGACCTCGTCGAATAAGAATTTTTTTATTTCAAGAATCGAGATAGATAGGAAGGGTAAGTCATATACCATCGATACGATCAAGGAATTGAAAAAGATATACGGACAGTCGGCAAATCTATATTTTATTACGGGAGCAGATGCGATACTCGAGATACTTTCGTGGAAAAAAACCCATGAAATAATACAGTTATGCAGTTTTATAGCTGCGACAAGACCTGGTTATGATATTTCAAAAATACAGGAATTAAAGAAAAAACTTTTTAAAAAAGCAAAAAATGATATCGAAAAAATATTTGTCATGGAGGTACCGGCACTTGCTATTTCATCTACGGATATCAGAAAAAGAGTTAAAGAAAAAAGGCCGATCGATTACCTTGTTCCTGAAGGAGTAAGCAATTATATCTTAAAACATGGACTTTATAAATAAACTTAAATTAAATCCGGTTCAGAAAAAAAGTATTTCAAAAATCAATGAAAAAATAAGCGATATATTTCCGCATGATTTATACGAACACACAATTTCAACCCTGCTGTATTCCGAAAAACTTGCTTGCAATTATATCCTCGAAGACAATAATACTTATAACGATAATTTTCATACAGGTCAAACTACATATTATAAGCTTTGCATGGCGGTGCTTCTTCATGACTATGGGAAAATCTTCGATTTTGAAAAATTAAAGAAAATCGTATTGGAAAATAAAGACAAAATCAATGCGGTACAGGAAGATTTTGAAATCAATTCCATACTTCATGGTTTTGCGGGAGCTTTTATTGCAAGAGATGAGTTTAATATCGGTGATGAGGAAGTACTGAACTCAATAATGTACCACACCACAGGATATTGCAACATGAGTATTACTGATAAAATAATTTATGTTTCTGATAAGATAGAAGGAAGGAGAAATTACAAGGAAGTATATTATTTAAGAGAATTGTCTTTAAAAAATATTAATTTGTGTTTACTGGAAGTTTATAAAAATAATATAATCTATATAATAAAAAATAATAAAAATATTTATAGCAATACTTTTAATATTTGGAATAATATTTGTAAACTTTATGGAGGTTTAACATATGGCTCCAGAAGATAAAAAATTCAATGACGAGGATTATTTCTTGGGCAAAAAGGAAGACGGCTATTTCTTTAAAAAAGAAGATGATTATCTTGAAGGCAAAAGACAATCAAGATACGAGGAAGATAAGGAGCGATACTCCGAAAACGAAGAATACGATGGCAGATATCAAGGCAGCGGAAGAGATCATACAGATAAAAATCCCTCATACCGGAAAGATGGTTTTGATGAGGAGGAAAAATCTGACTTTAGGACAAAAAAATATAAAGACAGATTTTCCGATGATTTTTTTAAAGATGAAGATTTTGATTATGGCGATGACGAAGATATTCCTTCCGGCGAAGACCCGGAGG
>JAQUMQ010000199.1 GCA_028718045.1 Actinomycetota bacterium | reverse complement strand
ATTGTATTTTTTCTTCTTTTAATTTTGCTACAATTTCGGATGCTTCCTCATAATTTAAATTACTGTATAAAACCGAGTATTCCGGTTTGTTTGACCAGTTAATAAGCAATATCAATCCGACAACCACGGCAATACCTGTGATTGCCAAGCTTATTTTTTGAAATAAGCTTAATGAATTCAATAATTTTTTTACGCCGTTATTTTTTATTTGATTATTGACAACTTGTATATCAGCACACATTTTTCACCACTATTAAATATCGTATTTGTCAGATCGACATTTTTATAATTTCCTGATAAGCATCTATCAGTTTATTTCTCACTTGTAGTGTAAGTTGCATCGAAATCTCTGCCTTTATCATAGAAATGACTGCCTCTGAAGGATCTTTGCTGCTACTGCTGACACATTGTTTGATTTTGTCGTTTGCCTCGTCCTGTAATTTTTGTACCGAGTCCAGTCCATTTTTTATACTGTCTAAAAAATCATTTTTTTCAGAAGCAGGGGTTCCTATATTTTTTACTTCCAAAGGTGATTTTATTTGATTGATTTGCTTTATATTTCCGATACTATTAATTAACATATAAGACTCCCGTTTTAAAAAAATAATGAAGCTTTATAAATCGGCTTATGGCTTTAATTCATGAATTCGATATACTGATTACTTTTTTTATCATTGATTTTGTTGCATCGATTGCAGTCACATTTGCCTCATAAGCCCTCGATGCGGAAATCATGTCGACCATTTCATTTAAAACATTGACGTTTGACATTGTCACAAAACCATTTTCATCAGCTAAAGGATTGGAAGGTTCATACTTTACCGTAGGAAGGCTGCCATCTTCGACAATACCCGTTACTTCCACTCCGTTAACTTTAAGATTATCATTTAAGCTGACTTTAAAACTGTTTTCGTTAACCGGTTCTAAAATTACAGCTTTTCTTTTAAAAAACTCGCCATCTTCGGAGCTTATCGTATTGGCATTTGCGATATTGTTGGCAATAATATTCATTCTTAATCTCTCGGCGCTAAGCCCCGTTGCGCTTATTTCCAAACTGTTAAAAAGCGAAGACATGCTTTACCTCCTCCCTTCGTTAACCACAGTTTTTAAAATACTTAACTTCTTTGCGAGCAACGAAACGTAATATTCATACTCCATCGAATTTTTTGCCAAAACCGACATTTCTTTATCTATATCGACATTGTTTCCGTCAGTTCTAAGCGAGGTATTCTCTTCGGTCCGAACATCAGGCTGAACGGACTTTATCTTGTTGATACAATTTAAATCATCTGAAGTTGCATTATTGTTAAAAACTTCGGTTAATTTTGATTTAAAATCAACATCCACCCTTTTATATCCTGGGGTATTTATATTTGATATATTATTTAAAATCGCCTTATGCCTCAGCGCACTGCCTGACATTGCTTTTTCAAGAGCTAAAATTACGGGATCTTCTAACATTTTTCCGCCTTTTTAATACCTTTTTAATATGTGCATATTTTTGATATTTACAAACATAAAAAATAATATTTTTTATGTTTGACTTATAAATAAAAAAGGACGCATGCATTATTATGCATTCGTCCTTCCTTGGACTAAATTATATTTTATTCCTTTAATCGGTAATTTTATTGGTTCAGCAAAATTCTGTTACCTTTTCTATATATTTAATTCGGCATTATGTTTGGATAACTTTAATTAATTTATTAAATTGTTTTATTAATATTTATATTTTTATTTAAATAAGATATTGTATATTCCTTTCTTATATACTTCATTCTTTCTCATAACAATCAAAATTCGATACGATTGACATATGATATTATGTTTGAATTTTATGGCATGTGGGGTTTTTAACAAAGAACGTTAAAAACAAACAAACTTCTTGGTCAAACTTTTTTTGCCTCGAATATATATTGATACGCTTTCATTCTATCCGTGATTGCTTCTTCTATGCCGCAAAAACTATTTAAATTTTCCATAAGCAATTTTTCTTCCTCAGAGATGTTTACGGAATTTTGAAAAATATTTGCTATTTTAAATCCACAGGATGAGAACATTTCGATAATTTCGTTTAACGTAAAAAACCTTAAATGCGTTTTATCCAGTATTCCGCTTTCAGAATATTGCCATCTTCCCGACAATAATTTCCTTATTATGGATATATGCATAACATTGGGCATGCTTGTTAAAACACTGCCGTCATCTTTAAGATATTCTTTTATTGCCGATAAAAAATCCCATGGATTTTTCAAGTGCTCTAAAATATCAGCCAATATTATATAGTCGAAAAAATATTTCGGATATTCAAAATTAAAATATTCAACATCTCCAGTCGAAACTTGAGCAAACTTTTTCGCTATTTCTGCAGCTGAGGTATTTAGCTCTATCCCGTAAAGCCTCGAATTTTTGAAAATATTTTTTATCTTCAACAAAGTCGCACCACATGCACATCCTACTTCTAAAAAATTTAAATCATCTTTTTCGTTTACCGGTATCATATTTATTAAATCATTCCTTATGAATAAGGAATAATCCCTGTTAAATCCCCACTTATTCTCAAACTTTTTGCCGTTTTTTCTTAATAGTTCATTATATTCAATAAAATTAGATTTAAATGACTTGCTTCCATGATGATGTATGAAAGTATCTTTGCATAAAATCAAAGAATACCCCGATTTTATCATTCTGATGGAAAGGTCATCATCTTCGTAATTACCTGGCGAAAAATCTTCATCAAAATATCCTATCTTGCTTAAAACTTTCTTTCTTATAAGCAAGCAAAACCCGACCAAGTTTATTCTTTCTTCCCAAAGCTTCGGATCTGAAATATTGTGTTGTCTTGCAAAAAGGTGCATTTCGTCCATACTTTTATAAGAAGTGCTTATCGCTTGATAATTAGAGCAATAATTGGTAACCGGGCCCACGGCACCTATCCTCTCGGAGCTGCTAATGCATTTTAAAAGATTATCAAGCCAATTGTGTGTGACAACCGTATCGTTGTTCAATAAAAGAATATGATCAAACGACGAAGCTTTGATGCCTTGATTGCAGCCCATCGGGAATCCTGAATTTGTTTTATTAAATATCGTTTTTATGAGAATATCCTTGTTCCGATTCTTGAACGATTGCAGATATTTTGCCGTGTCGTCTTCCGAATTATTATCGATTATGATGATTTCGTAACTGTCGGGATCGGTGAATTTTATGACTGAATCAAGACATTCTTTTGTATAATCCAATTTATTATTGGTAAGGATTATTATGCTTGTTTTAAGATTATATGACATTTTTATTAAATTTTTTTTTAAAACTATGTAAGAATGTCCTAAAAAATTTAGAAAAATAAATCAAAGTATTTTATCGTAAGTATATGATTTATTTTTGCGACTCAGAGATTTAGTCAATGACGAAAAGTATGTCTGCACAAATTCTTTATATAAATTGATATTGGTTTTTTCACGAAACATTTCCCTTAGTTGGTGCTGAATAATATCATGGTTGCTCTTTTCGATACCTAAAGTCTCGTCAAACAACATCTTGACACTATTCATCGTTTCTGCGTTATTCCTGTTTTCTTCAATAAAATTTTTTAATCCCGATTCTATATATTCTTTTACTTTTAATTTATCTTCGTTGATTATATAAAAATCATTAAAATTTTCTTCGAGCAGTGCCTTATTTTGTTCTGACGTAAGCTTTTTTAAATATCTTATATTTTTCAATATCTCTTGCATTTAATCCTGTCAAATCAGTTGTTTCCGTTTATTCTTATCTCAACCCAAGCAGATCTCAATGTCAGCAGCATTTCTTTTACCTCTAAAAATGGCTGCTTTTCTTTTTTGGTATTGCCCATTACAAGCCTGAATATCATGAAATTATATATTTCAAACAGATTTGCG
>JAQUMQ010000198.1 GCA_028718045.1 Actinomycetota bacterium | reverse complement strand
TTTTTTTAATTTGATTCTTTCACTAATGAAAGAATTTTTTAAAGTTAATCGCAAGATGCTTGTCATGGGATGATCCTGTATACGGCTATTACCTTACCCTGTATCCACAGGCTTCCCTTTATAACTATCGGCTCATATAAAGGGTTTGAAGATCTTAGCTCAACTGCTTCGTCTTCACGCTTGTAATATCTTTTTACCACAGCTTCATCGTCCTCTATAAGAGCAACGACTATTTCTCCGTTTTCTGCGGTATTTTGGGCTTTTACTATCAGCATGTCTCCGTCAATTATGTTATCTCCCGACATGCTGTCCCCCCTTACCGTTAAAAGAAACTGACACTTTATGTTTCCTGTTATTTGAGATGATATCGGAATATACTCCTGAATATTTTCCTCGGCAAATATCGGTTTTCCGGCAGCTATGTTTCCCAAGAGGGGCAAGTAGTCAACATTGTTTTTGATTGAAGGGTTTTGCACTCCAAGATGCCATAATGATTTTTCCGTCAGCCTTATTGATCTTGCTGAAGAATTTTTAAGGATGTACCCTTTTTTCTCAAGTACGGCAAGATGGTCGCTTACGCCTTTAGGCGATGAAAAACCAAGAATTTCTGCGATGTTCCGCACAGAAGGGGAGTAGCTGTTATCGGCAATAAATTCGTAAACTGTTTTTAAAACATTTGACTGTTTTTGAGTCAGATTTTCCTTTTTTACCATTTCAAATCGCCTTGTTTAAAATCATGTTCTTAAATGTTATTAAATATATTGATAAATATATACTTGATTATTTATATAAATACTGAAATATTTAGCTATTTTTAAGTATTTTTAATATTTTTTTGGTTTTTTTTAACTTAAAACATCCTTAAAGAATATATTTTTTTAAAAAAATTGATCTTTATGCCATAGTTTTTATATCGTAATTATACTATTTTACTATACATTTGTATAGCTATTTATCCATAAAAGTTTTTTAGGGTTGATTTTTGATATTTTACCTTTATAATCTAACCGAATTTTTTATTTGATGGATAATTGCTGAAGTTATTCATATGTTTATTGACTTATTTATTGATTTCACGATGTATAAGTCATGAAAAAATTGGCCCTTATAGCAAAAAATGGTAAAGCCAGACCATTACCGGGGCAACTTGAAACATTTCAAGTAGTTGTTATTTTAAAAGAAATGTTTTTCAAGTGAAAAAGTAGAGAAAGGCGCAGATGAGGAAGTATAATATTATTATTAATGTCCTTTTCTGGACATTAATAATCGCCGTTGCTTTAGCAGCGGTCTGGTCCTACATTAAATATGCGGACAATATTAAAAAAATTATTGCGGGAAAGGTCCAGACGGAAGAAGAGAAAGTTATTATAAAAAAGGAACCTGTAATAATAAGCAAAACAGAAACAAAAACCATAGAGTGGTATTACTTTGTTGCAACAGCATATAGCGCAAACGATGCTACTCAAGGCACAGACAATAAGACTGCAACCGGAAAGGAAGTCTATGAAGGAATAATTGCAGTTGACCCCAAAATAATTCCGCTTGGGACTACAGTGGAAATAAAGGATCTCGGCAAATTCATTGCCGAAGATACCGGAGGAAAAATCAAAGGTAACAGGGTAGATATTTATTTTAATTCCAAAGCAGAAGCAAAAGCATTTGGCAAGAAGAATATTTGGCTTAGAATTATCGAAGAAAAGAACGAAATTGCCGGAGATTTTTCGAAAAAGAATTAGTTTATAAATATAAAAAATATATAAGGTCTGCTAAGTCTTTATATCATATAGTTACTAACATAAGGCGCATATATTTATCATATTTTCATATGCGCCTTAAATGATTTTTTTATGGAAACTTTTTTATATTAATTTACGTTGCTTCAGATCAGTTACTTATTTACTTATGAGTTCTTTTGCACGTCTCTTTGGGTTATTTCCACTTGTGCCTTAAAAACTGCCTTTTTGCTTTTTTCATTAATACCTTCGATATAAACGAGGCTAGAGTTTAAAGCAGATACGTCTTTGCAAAGTATAATCGTATCGCCCGGAAGAGCTTCGCTTATGTAATTGATTTCTATGGTTTTTGCGTTATATTTTTCGTGGTCTTTTACATTAAAACAATCCATAGCATAGTCTACATACCTGGTATTATTAAGGTGGCCGTTAAAATCAGTGTCGCTATAGCCAATTACTTTTTTATAAGATAGCTCTAACTTGCCAAACGATTTTAATTTTCCAAGTTTACAATCAATGGCGCTTTTCATTCCGGGAGTGCAAGGACTTTCACCGATTAATTCAGTTCTCATAATCTTTCTTGTCGTTATGTCAAGAATTATCCAGTTTGAAATTGCAGCCGCTATTATATTTCCGTTACAATCTCTTGCTAAAAAATCTCTTTCAAATTCCAGCTGTTTCTGTTCCTGTTGCCATGTTTGGATGGAAATTTCTTCGCCAAATACAGGATTTCTAAAAATATTTACTTTCATACGGGTCAGGATCCAGGTAAAATTGAATTTATTTTTGAAATCATCAATTCCGAAGCCACGTCTGTCTACATCAATTACTGCGGCTTCCTGAAAATAATCAAATAATGTGCTTAATTTCAAAGTTTTCATGAAATCGACATCGCTTATTTCAATACGATAATTTTTTTTATATGGAATCATATACGGCACGGCAGTTTTCATTTTATTTTAAAAACTCCTTTGATTTTTTTTAATTACGATATTTGATAAATCATTTTATAAGAAAAATTTTTTTTTAAAACAATTTATTTATTTTATCTTTTTTATTTTACATTATCCGGTCTTGTTATATGGTTTGCTGACGATGAAGTAGCTTTGGAAAGAGAAAATCTTATCGAGGTAGCAAAAGCTAAAAAAATTGACTTTTTTGCATAACATGGGAAAATGATCCTAATGGTATTTAAATATTTTTAGAGGTACCGTCAAAATAACCATTAACATATTACTTTATTATTTCGATGAACACTTTAACAATTTCAGGATCAAATTGAGTTCCGGCATTTTTAGTTATTTCTTCGATTGCTGCTTTTTTTGTTAAAGCTTTTCTATATACTCTTTTTTTCGTCATAGCATCGTACGCATCAACGACAGCAATTATCCTGGAAAGAAGAGGGATTTCCTCTTTTATTAGTCCGCTGGGATATCCGGTACCATCCCAGTGTTCATGATGAGATAAAATATATTTTGCAATATGGGCAAATTCCTGAGAAGACGTTGCTATTCGATATCCAAACTCTGAGTGCTTCTTCATGATAACCCATTCCTCATCCGTTAGCTTGCCTGGCTTATTTAATATTTTATCGTCTATGCCAACCTTTCCAATATCATGCAACATAGCAAGCAGTTGTAAATCATCAAGGTTTCTTTGGGAAAGATTTATTTTTTCTCCAATCAATTTAGACATATGAGCAAGACGTTTGGCATGATTTTCCGTTTCATGACTTCTTACATACATTGTTGCCATTATGGATGCAAGAATCATGTGATGATAGCTTTTGCTTTCCAAAAGTTTACGCTTATTCATATATTCCTCTGCTTCTTTTTCAGCTATCTGGATGCTTTCTTCTTTTGTTTGTTTTGTCCCATATCCCATTGATAAGTTAATGGATTGAGCTTTATTTTTTATCGATAAGTTATATTGCTCACATGCATTTTTTATTTTATGAATTATTTCATAGGCTTTTTTACTGTTAGTGTTAGGTAAGAGAATGTTGAATTCATCGCCCCCAATTCGAGCCAGTATATCTTCTTTTCTGCAGCAACTTTGGATTATTTTACCGGTTTTGGTTATCACCCAATCTCCCTCCGAATATCCGAAAGCATCGTTAATCAAACGTAATCCGTTTATATCTGCAATAATGATAGATAACGGCAGACAGTCTTCTTTGTCCATCTTTTTTTTAGACT
>JAQUMQ010000197.1 GCA_028718045.1 Actinomycetota bacterium | reverse complement strand
GACGGCACCTATATACACCATAATCTGAACGACGGCAAGATATTCTGCCTTAAGCATTACGAAAAATGCCGCAATACATAAAAATGTCAGCGCAAGATAAAGTGCGGAATGTATTATGTGCTTGGAAAATATAACCATAAGTGCCGCAAATATAAGAACCATGCTTATACCTAAAAAAATAATTAAACTTAGTATATTAAACTCCTTTGTTATATTTCATCATAAGTTGCTCTTTTGTCCTTATGAAATCTTTTCTTGATTCGCCTATGAATTCATATTCCTGTGTTTGCTCAAGCGCATCAAAAGGACAAACATCGATACATATTCTGCAAAACATGCAAAGCCCGTAGTTAACAGTATACACCTTAGGTTGTTTTTCCTTATCCATTTTGACAACTTCGATACAATGCTGAGGACAATTCCTGGCACAAACTCCGCAACCCGTGCATTTAAATTTTGGTTCGGGCTCCGGTTGCGTTACCTTAAGTCTTATCAAACCTTGACCTCTTGCCGGAACGGGTAGTTTGTCATAAGGATACATTACGGTTACCGGCTTGGTGAAAAAAGCCTTCAGCGTTACCTTTAATCCTTTAAATAAACCTTTACCCGTTAATTTAATTTTTTTATCCTTCGCTGTTTTTTAAGTTTTATAATAATATACAATTTTTATAACTTTATAAATTAATCGTTAAGTGAATACCGGCTTATTTTATTGCTTTGCATCCTTTGCCTTATTTTGTTTCCGTTACCTTATTTTATCTACCGTCAATACAACCAGACCTGTAATAAAAATATTCGCAAGAGAAAGCGGGAGCATAAATTTCCAGCCAAAATTCATAAACTGATCAAGTCTGAACCTCGGAAATGTCGAACGGATCCACATTGCCACAAAAATCAAAATATAGGTTTTAATCAAAAAGCATATCACAGCGGCAACCGGATTCGTAAAAGGTTTCCACCCTCCAAGAAACAGTAAAACCGCCAAAGCACATATGATAAACAGATTGACGAATTCCGCAAGAAAAAAAGCCGCAAACCTGAAACCGCTATATTCGGTATTAAAACCTGAAACAATTTCCGACTCAGCTTCAGGCATATCGAAAGGAGTATGGTTTATTTCAGCAAGTCCGCATGTAAAAAATATGAAAAATCCTATAATTTGCGGAATCGCATACCAGATTCGCGTTTGCGCATTTACTATTTCAGTTAAATTCAAGCTGCCTGCCATTATAACGACGCCTATGGTTGACAGAACAAGCGGGATTTCGTAAGAAATAAGTTGCGCAGCCCCCCTTATTCCTCCTATAAGCGAATATTTATTGTTCGAGCTCCAGCCAGCCATCAAAAGCGAGATGGTAGATAATCCCAGCAAGGCAAGAACGAAAAACAAACTTATTTCAAAATTTGCAGCCACAAGTTTGGGAGCAAAAGGCAAAAACGTAAAAACGGTAAGGGAAGGGATAAATGCAATTATCGGAGCCCATATATAAACATATTTATCAATTCCATCAGGTATTATGTCTTCTTTGCCAAGAAGTTTCAATGCATCAAAAACAGTCTGCCAGATTCCATGAGGACCATGGTGCCTGGGACCCATTCTGTATTGCATATGCCCCATTACTTTCCTGAGCATATAAATAAGTATGAGTGCCGTAAGAAAAATAAATAAAAATACTATCATTAATTTTAACAATGCCCATAATAAGGCAATCCACCAAACCATATAAACACCTATCTGTCGACACTTCCCATAACTGTATCAAAACTTCCTAAGATCAAAGGAAAATCTGCGATATAACTATTTCGCAATACATGATTTAAAGCATTAAGATGATTAAAAGACGGAGTTCTTATTTTTATTCTATAAGGTTTGTCGGTTCCGTCGCTTACGATATAAAAACCTACTTCCCCTTTTGTTCCCTCGACTCTCAAATATAGTTCTCCGGCAGGCGGTTTTATTATTCTTGGAACTTTAGTCTGATAATCACCGTCAGGCAGAGACTCTAACGCTTGCTCTATGATTCTTGCAGACTGTGCCATCTCATTCATTCTTACCAAATATCTATCGTAAACATCACCGTTATTACCTGCAGGAACTTCCCAATCATATTTGTCGTAGCCGCTGTAAGGCTCGATTTTCCTTATATCGAATCTTGCACCAGAAGCTCTTAAAGTCGGGCCGCTCATCGACCATTCGATGGCATCCTCCCTGCTTATGACCCCTATGCCCTTTGTTCTTTTCATAAATATTTCATTTCCGCTGAATAGCTCATGGTACTCGGCAAGATTTTTTTTGAATTGCTTTAAATAATCTTTCGCTTCTTTAAAAAACCCGGCGGGGACATCCTGTCTTACTCCACCGATTGTAAAATAATTGAATGTAAGTCTTCCGCCGGCAAGCATTTCCATAAGATGTATTGCCATTTCCCTGTCTTTGAATCCAAACAGAAAAGGCGTAAATGCGCCAGCTTCGAGACCCATGGCTCCAAAAAATACTTCGTGAGCACAAATCCTGTTTAGTTCCGCACAAATTACCCTTATTGCCTGTGCCTTCAATGGAGCCTCGATATTCATCAACTTTTCGACAGCAAGACAGTAGCCAAACTCGTTATTCATGGCTCCTGTATAATCAAGCCTGTCAACCAGCGGTTTGAACTGAACATAAGTTCTGTTTTCGCCTATTTTTTCAATTCCTCTATGAAGATATCCTATTATAGGTTCTATTTTTATAATTTTTTCTCCGTCAAGTTTGGCAATAAACCTGAAAACTCCATGAGTTGATGGGTGGTGGGGACCAAAATTAATTTCCATGTAATCTCGGGGATACTCTCCGGGCTCATTTATCTCGGATATTTCATCGATATCTTGTATTTCGTTTTTTATCTTGTTTTTCATATTTAACAATCGCAATCATCGACCTGAATTTATAAAAACCTTATTTAAATATTTCAGGTCTTTCATACTTTCTTTCTTCCCATTTGATTTCGAAATTTTTTAACAATGGATGATAACTTACATCATCTGGAAGAAGCAATGTTTTTAAATTAGGATGACCTTTGAAATTAATGCCAAAAAATTCCCATATTTCTCTTTCAAACCAATCTGCACTCCAAAAAATACCGGTTACCGATTCTATTTCAGGATTTACGGATTCAATTTTTGCCTTTATGTTTACCGTATAATTATTATCAAATGAATAAAGGCTATAGATTATTTCCAGATAATTTTTATAATCCACACCGGTAATACATTTTATATAGTTAAATTTTAGGTCTTCGTCGTTTTTGAAAAGCTTTATCGTGTCTTTAACAACATTTTTGGAAATTTCCAGATAAATCTGGCCATGATTTAAATTAAAATCACCATCAATCTTTTCCGTTTTCAACTTATTGCGTAATACGGAAATAACCTTGTCGTTATCTATTTTTATGAAATTATATTCTTTTATTTCCATTTTAAAAATTACGCCCCGCCATGTGATATTATATATCTTTGCTATATAACTCCTGTCATATAATCTTTTTTCGGCATTGTTTATTTTAGGATTTTTAAAATTTTTATTTCCTGAATTTTTTTTCTGATATCACTTAACTTTCAAAGGCTTTTTACGACCGAATCCCTGTTTATAATATCTTTTAATTTAAGAAGTCCACAATATAGTGCTTCGGGTCTTGGCGGGCATCCCTGAACATAAACATCAACAGGAATAACCTTGTCGATTCCTTGAACAACATTATATGAGTCATAAAACGGTCCTCCGGTAATTGCACATGAACCCATGGCAACTACATATTTGGGCTCTGCCATCTGAGAATATATTCTTTGTACAACAGGAGCATATTTCCTAGTAATTGTACCAGATATAATAATCAGATCTGCCTGCCTGGGTGATGCTCTGAAAAACATTCCAAACCTATCCATATCATAATGAGAACCACC
>JAQUMQ010000196.1 GCA_028718045.1 Actinomycetota bacterium | reverse complement strand
AACAACCCGTCAAGTTTAACTTGGCTCATAGGATTAAGGACCAAGTGTTTCTTATGTGTAATATCAAAATATTTCCAGATATCCATTAGCATACCTCCGAGTATTTTTAAATTAAGATATTGATCTTAGCAAAACTATTGGAAAAGTAAAATGTTTTAAGCTTAGCTATTGTATATTATTTAATATCTCTGCTATCGGTGATTTTATTTCAGGCAGTCTGTTTTTAATAGTATTCCATAAAGTCTCGAGGTCAACACCAAAATATTCGTGTATCAGCTTATTTCTCATTCCGCTTATTTTATTTCAAGGAATTTGACGATAAGTATTTTTTATATCTTCCGGTATATTTTTTATTACTCATTTATAAAATTTTTCGGAATGTATATAATTAAATATACTTATTAGCATTTTTATCACTTTATGAGGAGGTAAAAATGACCGAAAGAAAAATCACTTTTCCCTACCTTAGAAAATTCAACGGTGTAATGGCAGGACTACATTTTATTCAAGCTATACTGATGCTGGTTTTAGGGCTGACTATTACCAATATAAAAAACTTTAAACTTCCGGTTGACTACTATTTCCAGTCCTTCGATACAGAAAAAATGAAATTGTTTGTCGATTCAGAGGTGATAGGTTCAATTCCCATTGGAGTGGTGGTATCGGTATTTCTTTTTCTGTCAGCTATAGCTCATTTTCTAGTTGTTCTTCCAAAGATAAATGATTTTTACAATTCCAGACTTCAAAAGGGCATAAATTATTTCAGGTGGTTCGAATATGCACTCAGCTCTTCAGTTATGATTGTCCTTATATCTATGCTTTTTGGAGCTAAGGACATAGCTACAATCGTGGCCATAGTAGGGCTTAATGCTACTATGAATCTTTTGGGTCTTATGATGGAAATTCACAATCAGACCACTCAAAAAACCAACTGGACAGCTTTCATAATAGGCAGTTTTTCAGGAGCTATTCCCTGGGTTGTAGTCCTTCTTTATTTTCTGGGTTCAGCAGTAAAAGCCCCTGGAGTTTTGGAACAGGTGCCCTGGTTTGTTTATGCAATATTTGGAACTTACTTTGTTTTATTTAACACCTTTCCTATTAATATGGTCCTGCAGTATAAAAAAATAGGAAGATGGCGTGACTATCTTTATGGGGAAAGAGGTTATATTATATTAAGTCTTGTAGCCAAATCACTTCTTGCGTGGCTCGTATTTGCAGGGACACTACAACCAGCGTAAAAAATAAATTCATATGAATTACATAAATATAATAATGCATGCAATATTATGGTCATTTGGGTTTTTCATGCTTTGGAAAATTCCAAGATGTAATGAAATAAAAGATATAGAAAATAAAAAAAATATTTCGATTTCAGTTATAATACCTGCCAGAAATGAAGAGAGAAATTTGGTAAAGTTATTTAACTCTCTTAACGATCAAACTGTAAAAATTAAAGAAGTAATTCTTATAGACGATAACTCTACCGACAGAACATCTGCCATCGGAAAAGAGTATAATGCCAGCGTAATAAGCTTAAAAAGTTTGCCTAAAGGTTGGGTAGGTAAATCTTGGGCTTGTTATAACGGAGCTAAAGCTGCAATCGGAGACTATTTTATCTTTTTGGATGCTGATGCCGAACTTAATAATAAGGGTATCGAAAATATATCATCCTGCTTGGAAAAATATAAGGGAGTAATTTCGATCCAGCCTTATCACAGGATAAAAAGAATATACGAAAATTTTTCACTTTTCTTCAATATAATCCTGGTTGCTGGAATGGGTGTTTTTACTCCTTTTCAAACCGGAATAAAACCTATAGGAGCTTTTGGTCCTTGCCTTATATGCAGAAAAGAAGACTACTTTAAAATCGATGGGCATAAAAGCATAAAAGGGGAAGTTATAGAAGATATTGAAATAGGCAAGAAGTTTTTAAATGCCAAAATCCCTTTATATTGCTTTAGCGGGAAAGGTACCGTCGATTTCAGAATGTATCCCGGTGGATTTAAGGAAGTGATAAAGGGCTGGTCTAGAAGTTTTAGCGGTGGTGCAAAATCAACATCAATACCTGTTCTTATAATGGTAATAGCTTGGATAGTAGGAGCAATATTTCCCTTAAACCTGTTTGTTGACTGCATGAATCCCTTTATTTTAAATATTTTTTTAACTGCAATAGTTTTTTACACCTTATTTATTGCTCAGATATACTGGATGTCGTACAGAATCGGCAACTTCAGTTTCTTGGCTTCAGTGCTGTATCCAATACCACTGGCTTTTTTTATTATAATATTTTTCTATTCTTTGATTTTGACTGTATTTAAAAAAAGAGTTACATGGAAAGACAGGGAAATAAGAACATAAAAACGGGAGGCAAAAATTCCAGTATTTGAACTTTCACATTTCTGGATAATATCTTTAGATATTATAGGATGGTCGGTAATCCATATTAGTATGTCGTATCTTTGTGTGAAGATACCCATATCTTTTTTTGAAAAAGATATTTGGTGGTTTAAGCCAAAGCATTGGGAGTATAGAGGAAGAATATACAAAGATGTGTTTAAAATTAAGAAATGGAAAAATATTGTTCCTGATGGCGGAGGGTTTTTTAAAGGAGGTTTTCCAAAGAAGCATTTAGAAAGTAACAATGTCAAATATCTCAAGACTTTTTATAATGAAACCAAAAGAGCAGAACTGACACACTGGCTTACGATTTTGCCGGCACCGATTTTCTTTCTCTGGAATATTTGGTGGGTCGGTATAGTGATGATTGCTTATGCTCTTCTTGCTAACATACCATGTATATTGCTTCAAAGATATAATAGGGCAAGATTAGATAATGTAATTTTATAAAAGATTCATTATCTGATAAGACCTTTTTCATATCTTTGATAATAGCTTAATAAAGATTTTTTATTACAGCAACAGGAAGTTTGCTTTGGATATTAAATATATCCTTAAGTTTTATTATTTCTCTTAGTATCAGGTTTCGAGCCTCAAAAGTAAAATAAATCCCGTTCTCTGGGTAGTATTTCTGTGAAACATAAAAATTAACCAGTTTTCTGCATCAAGGTAATAGCTATCATCTAAATATCAAATGGTTAAATTGTTTAACAAGTTATGGATCCTCTGTATAAAAGTGTAAAAATTGAAAATTTGTCAAGTGCCGCAGTTAAGCAAATCTTGAATTTGATTATAAACCAAACTTTGAAGCCTGGAGATAAATTACCTTCAGAAACGGAACTTAGCCGGTTAATGGGTATGAGCAGAGGTACTTTGAGAGAAGCACTAAAAAGTTTAGAAAATTTAGGTGTGATAAGTAGTAAACCTGGTGCCGGCAGATATGTTAATTTCTACGGCATAGAAGAATTCCTAAATAACTTGTCACTTATTTTATCTATCGATGTAAAGGAAATAAGTGATTTGTTGGAATTCAGAAAAATGCTCGAGCTGTTTTTGATAGAAAAAGCAGTAAAAAATTTTACAAAAGAAGATTTAAGTATTATGAAGAAAGAAATTATTCTAGCCGAGAAGCACATTAATGATAATAGGAAGTTCATAGATCATGATTTAAATTTTCACATGCTAATATATAAAGCTTCTGGAAATTCGGTTATTCCTAAATTAATAGAAATCATTAGATCGTTATGTTTAAGACAACAATATGAAATCGGCAAAAATCAAGGTGCTCTAAAAAGAGCACTGGAATTTCATAAAGAAATATATAAAGCTATAGTAAATAAGGATGTAGATCTAGCTAAGCAAGAAATGATAGCTCACTTCGATGATGTCAAGAAAGCATTAATGAAAGATATGAAAGAGGAGTGAAAAGTGAGTAAAAAGGAGTTATAAAGTAATTATAATGGATAATCAATTAAAAAATGGTAATAGAGGAAAAACATTAAGCGAAAACTTAAAAGGCAGCATAGTTGTAAAAAGGTTTCAGGTGCAGAAACAA
>JAQUMQ010000195.1 GCA_028718045.1 Actinomycetota bacterium | reverse complement strand
TTACTTTTTCCCTGTACGCCACATGCTATAATTCCTATTTTCGAGCTTTCCTTTCTTGCAAAATATTTCGCTGCCAGCGCAGTTGCTGCACCTGTTCTCATTGCTGTAATCCATGTACAATCCATAACACATAAAGGCAAGCCTGTTTCTGTATCATTCAAAATCATGAGGCCATTAATATACGGTAGATTTTTTTTATAATTTTCAGGATAACCTGAAACAAATTTCAAGCCAGCAGCATTAAGACTTGGGATGTATGCAGGCATTGCATGTATGAATGCATCGGGTTTTGTATGAATGCCAGGTTTTGGAGGCATTTCCGTTCTTCCTTCTCCTTTTTCCTTAAACATTTTCTCCAAGGTATTAATTACTTCATTCATTGATATATTGACACTCTCAACATTTTTCCTAGATAAATACAATATTTTTGCATCTGTCATATTATTTTTTCTTTCCTATATTAAATTATTTAGCAGGACCATTCTCACAATAAAATTTATTCAATTCAAGAATTAATCTTTCCATCAGGTCAAGGTTTTCGGATAGATTATATTCCTTATTTATAGAACATTTGGTACATTTTCAAATAACATTTTTCCATATGGCATGATGCAAATTATTTATTTTTAACATTTGCATCAGATAGATTTTTAAAATAAAAACTACCATAAATATTTTATATTAAATTAATTATAAATCAATATAAATTTTACAATTATGAAAATAATTTACTTATTCAGAAAATCATTAAGCATTTCGTCAATATAAAAAATTAAATATAAAACTCTGTAGGATTAAATTTTGGTAAGTTAAAATTACGTATATTTTTTAAAATTTTAATATATTTGGGTCAAAATACTCAATTACTTCATCTAATTCATAAAAAAATGAAATCGGTTTTTTGGTTTCATTCGAAATTAAAATTAGTTCTGAGGCACTTACTGCTCTGGTGCCATGTTCGATTCTTGAAATAGTAACATAGCCTATTCCAGTCCTGTCAGCTAATTGCTTCAAAGTTAGATTAGAAAGTACTCTTGCCTTTCTTACTCTTTCACCTATTTCTTTATTAACATCTCTTTTCATTTCTTTTAAATATATCTTACATGTCATTAAAAATAAAATTCAAACAAACAATTATAAAAGCATACTAATAAGTTAAGTAAGTACAACATATTACCTAATTTTATAACTATCAGCAATTATAAAATAGTATTTTTTTTAATCTTTTTAAAGTCCGATTTAACATTATTGAAAAACTCAGTATCAGCTAAAATCCTTAAAGCTGTCATTGCTAAGGCTTTGGTGCCAATGATTAATCCCTGTATCCCTGTTTTTGAATTAGACGAATTTGCCATATCTAAGGTATGGAGCTCAACTCCCCTTGGAGCAATTTTAACAACAGGACAAATAGTAGGAATTAAATAACTTATATTCCCGATATCGCTGGAGCCAAATATTTTTGGTTCAGAATCTGAAGCTTCGCCTAAAGAAGTTAAATTTCTAGAATATTCATCTTTTAAGACATCGTTCCCAAGATAATCATCTACGGATTTTTCAAAATACGATATTTTCAATTTTGCTCCTGTTTGTAAAGCTGCTCCCCTTGCACAGTTTTTTACTTTTTCCACAACTTCGTTTAAATAATTTCTTGTTTTTGCTCTAATGGAGAATCTTGCTTCGGCAAGATCGGGGATAATATTGACTGCTTCCCCGCCTCTAACTATTATTCCATGAATTCTTGCATCATCTTTCATCTGTTGTTTTAAAGCATAAACTGAATTAAACAGCATTATAATGGAATCTAGTGCATTTATACCCTCCTGTGGCGCTGCAGCAGAGTGAGCAGCTTTTCCAATAAAAGTAAATTGAATCCCGATATTTGCTAAAAATATAGGATTTATAGAATGTCTATCCCCAGCTTGAGCAATCATGGCTATATCGATATTATTAAATATACCATCATCGACCATAAGAAGTTTACTATTGAATTTACTTTCTCCAGGAGTACCGATGCAAGTAATTCTACCCGGAATCTTATTAATTAAAAAGCTTAGAGCAATTGCAGCACCTACCCCAATAATACTGGTTATATTATGTCCTGAAGCATGACCCAATTTTGGCAAAGCATCATATTCACATAAAAAAGCTATGGAAGGCCCCTTATCTTCACAATTTAAAGTAGCAATAAAAGAAGTAGTTACATCGCTTATCCCTTTTTTTATTTTAAAACCTTTTTTTTCCAACATATCAGTAATTAGCTTCAGAGCTTTATGCTCTTCTCCTGCAATTTCAGGATTACGAAAAAGAAAATTCGACATATCGATTAAATCCTTGGAAATGTCATCAACTCCTTTTTGAATTTTTCTTTTTAAATCTAGAACAATTTCAGTCGTTGAACTTTTCATCCTTACTACCTTGCTCTACGTTTAATATTTAATACTCGATCTATATTTTTTCGTAAAAATATTGTACCTTAAATATCTCTGATAAATATTTTTGTAATTTATAATTTATAATTTTATGTAGCTTAATGCACTAATTTTGTATTATTATAAATCCGTAATTCAATAAACAGATTTTTAAATCAAGATAAAAGCTTTTTTAAATCTATAGTAAAAAACCAAACATCTTTATGATATATCAATTTCCAGGTTTTTTCTATTATTGCTAGTTATTGACCAAAAAATCATCGGACTGATTTAATTGTTCAATTATTATATTATTTTGAAATTCCGATATGCCTAGTTTATCGAGTTCATCTTTTATATTTTTGCTTTCTTCTTTTAATATATCAATTTCCCTCAGCTTTTTCCCATTGGTATTTTCCCTCTATTCATAGATTTTCGAAAACTTATTTTAAAGATTTTTATTCATCATCAATCAATAAAGAATTTTTATTTTTCTACGATGATTGCCCTCACTGGACAAACAGTAGCTTCTAATATCTTAAGGGGTAAAGCTACCAACTTAACTTTAAACTTTGATATTTTCTCAAGATTTACACAGGGTGCAAAAAGAAGAATCCCTGATTTATAGAATTTTTCAAATGCACCCTCAGGATTAATTGCATTTTCCCATACCGGAGAATCACTCCCGATCAGAAATGGTTTTTTATCCATCAAATAATACAACGCATCTTTTGAAAAAAACCAGGCTTTTTCTATATAATCCTCATTATTCCAGTTTTTTCCGTAACCTGTCCCAACCAGAATTGCGCAGTTTTTATTTATCTGATCTTTTTCAGCTTTTTTAAGATCATCAACCTTAATAAAAGGTCTCCCATCTTTAACTGATAATTTTTCATATGGTATTTGATATATGTATGTATCAACCATAAATAATTTTTCTATAGGAATTGCAGCCAAACCTCCTTTTTTTTCTTCATTTCCAAAGATACCTGAAGATTCAATATATGTCCCTACTTGTGCATGCATTCCCTTAAAAATGTCGACTGTGTATTTTTCGCCTGCAAAATCAAACTCAACGGCTGATAATTCAAATTTCGGGTAATAATCAGCATAACTCCACATACCACTATATACCGAACCAGAAATATCTATTATTTTCATTTAATCCTCCGATACTCCAACTATTTTACTAAAATAGACCTATCATTTATTTAATTGTTTTTATATTTATTCCCAAGTTCGTCCCGTATTTCTTTAAAAATTTTATATGTCTGATACGACAAAACACAAAGCCCTTAATTTAAAAAGTATAAATTCAGCACTGGATTTTTAGCTAAATATGATTTCAATATATTAAATAATTATACCTGCTGGTTTATAGTTCAATAACCTTGCCTGTTCTAGCAGACTCTTCCGCCAGCAGTACTATTTCAAGAGCATCTCTGGCTCTCTGTGGATCTCCTATTCCTTGGGGGGCTTTTCCCAACATTACAAAATCAGCAAAATATCTTATTTCATCACCTAAAGCACCCTCAATCCTTCCTAATTTTTCC
>JAQUMQ010000194.1 GCA_028718045.1 Actinomycetota bacterium | reverse complement strand
CTAAATTCACCTTTTGATAAAACTATTTTTGTTGAATCTGTGATCTGTAATTCCCCTAATACTTCCATAAAATTTCCTTTCCATGTCTTTAAAAATATTTGCTTTCAAAATAAGCTCATATTTGAATTTATTTTAATCAACAAAGACTCTAACCCTTGCTACATTTGCCTGTTTTCTGTAATTTTTTCTTTAGGTTATATTTTTTCTTTCTTGTTGCTTTCCTTCTTCTCTCTCTTCTGGTTAAATGGAATTTATGTTTATTCGCTTCCTCTTTGATCTTATTTTTGATAATGTTTAACCTTTTCAGCGCCTTGCTTAAATCGTTATTAACTTCAATCATCTTTTATCATTCCCTGATATAAAAAATATAAAACTATAATTGCACTGGTGGAGCGGGCAAGCTCCACCAGTTTAGGAAAGTGAGCAGTTCCCCTGGCTAACTGGAAAATTAAGAGTTAGCGCTGTTGTTGCCAAACGGCCAAAAGTCCTCGTAACTTCATAGAAGTCATAGAGGACAGATTAATCATGTTGCCTTTGTTTTATTATTGCCTGCTGTACATCATTAGGTAACTTGTTTAAGGTATCAAAAGCTTGAATTTTTGATAGATCTCTTGAATCCCGATATGCCTTGCCATAGACAATATCTAAGATACTTCTTGCATTATCTGGATTCTGCATTATCGATAAAAACCAAAGCCTGCCTATCTCATTTAGAGATCTCCAATACCGGTCAACAGATTCAAGCTTTTTTTCTTTTTCTCTTTCTGACAATTCTTTTATGATATTCATAAATTACCTAACCTTATCAATGATGTTTCTTAGCAATCGGGCATGATTCCGGGATTCTGTAAAATCCATGCGCTTGGTTGCCTGGGCATTTTCCAGGAAATCTAAAACTCGTTGAATGTCTTTTTTGTCCTGTTCTGTAAAACATATAGTCGTTGTTTTGGTGTCTTCCAGTTCGTAACGATCGCAAAATTTGAGTGCTACTTTTGTATAATCACTTTCCGGCAAGTTATGATCAAAAATATACTCTTTCACCTTCTTGTTAAGTTCTTCATTACTGATTCTCTCTTTTACTGTCATGATTAACTCCTTTCCTTTCTTGAATATTTACTAATTTGTTGACCTCTGTTACAATATAAAAAGAGGTAATGCCCGCTACTATGCGGGTAGAAAAAGAAATAAAACCGTTTTGAAAGAGCTCCCACTTTTCCAGAGTCCGGGAGCTTTTTCATTTATATCTACAAAAAAAGCACGCAAGAATAATTATTTCAATTAATTACCCCCACGTGCCTTAAAAGCACTTTTATATTCTTTTTTCAAACTGCAAATTATTTTCAACTTATTCACCTATAATATTTTATCAAAATAAAACTATAAATTGCAAACTAATTCCCCTTTTTCTTTCTTTCTTCTTCTATTTCTTTTAACTGGTTTTCTGCAATTCCAAACAACTTCTGCAGATCCTTGCCCTCTATAAATTTTTTTAGATTGTACTCTGAAACATACCACCTGTTTTTCCCTACTTTGTATCCCCATAGGTTATACTTCTCTGGATTTTTTAAATATTTTCTTATTGTGATATGTGAAAAACCTAAAATTTTTTCTAATTCTTTAATATCGTAATATGTTTCATCGCTCAATTTAATTGCCATAATTAAACCCTCTTTCTATATATTATACTTATAAAATGTTATAAGTCAAGTATAAATTGTTATAAAATTATATAATTATTTTACCAGTCGCCAACTTTCCGATCCCGCTCATCATAAGCGCCATAATAGGTATTTCCAACTAAATAATCATATTCATAACTTGGCCTTGGGCCTGCGCTCCTGCCCTCTATTTCTATCTGGTAATCATTCCGGGTAATCTCATAAACCGTTCCGGCTATTGCGTCAACTTCATCAGCATGGCCATTTTTATTCCTTTCATGTGCAATTGATAAAGAATTATTCCGGCTAAAAAATGCCTGCGTATTCTGTAAACCTGCTTTGATTGTCGGTTTATCGGGTAATGATAATTTATTCCCGATCATAAGAGATTTTAAATTAATAAAGCAATCTGCTAAGCTTGGCCTAATAACTACTTCCAGGCCTAATTTTTCCAGGGCATTTTGCACCCAACCCTTTGCATATCTGTCAATTGATATTTGATTAAAACAATAGCTGTTTTTCAGTTCTTCAATATCTTTCATTATTGGATCTGGATCTTTTAAATTCCATGTCCGGGTAATGTCAATATAAACCTGATTCTTTTCTTTGTGTCCTATGGCTAATGCAAATTTATCTCTACCACTTAAACCGCTTGCGTCAATTCCGGCCAAATAACGATTCCCGGATTGAAAAGCAATATCCCCTGGTATTTTTAGGCTATTCATAATTAAATCATAACTAAAGAATGATTCCACTTTCTCGGCAAAAATCGCTTCAAATTCTCGGTTATAATTGTCAATGTCTCTTTTCTTTTCTCTTTCCAGGAATGATTTATTGACTAACGGATTCATGAATATTGTTGGAGCTTGCGCAGTAAACCGGCCAGGCACTTGAAAGCCCTCTGAAAAGTAATTCCAAAATAAACCCTGTTTTGCGCTTGGTGTGCTGATCATGATTAATTTAGCCCCTGGAAATTGCGCCTGTCTTGGCCTTAATGAATTGAATATATTCTCATCTGCCTTAACGCCTTGATTAAAAAAATGCGCTATTTCATCTTGTATTAAACAAAATATAGGTAACCCGCGCCCCGCTGTACTATTGCAAGGCAAGCTTAGAATTTTCATTCCATTTTTTAGAGTTATTTCGGATTGTGTAGAATCTTTTATCAGTCCTTTAAGTAGTGGAGCATTTTCCAACATTCTTAAACAGTTTGCGCCAATAATCTGCTCGGCTTGCTTTTGCCTGGTGGCAACTATTACAACATAACCGGCTTCACCTTTATTAAGATACTTTTTCCATTTATCCCTGGTAGCTTCATAAATTCCGATAATTGACGCCATTAAACTTTTGCCTGATCTACCGCCTAAAGCTAATATTGTTTCAATCTTAGTTTGGCCAGGCTCAAATTCTTTTTTATTACCGGTCAATTGTTGATAAATTTCAAGCTGTTTATCATCAAGTGGTAAACCATAAATGGATCGTAAAACTACTTCTTGCGCTGGCCTGTCTTTAAATGATAAATCTAAGTAATTTTTATCTGTTGCAAACTCGATTATATTCATTTCCTGGAGCTTCTTGGAATGTTGTTTTATCTCTTTGAGTGATCCCGGCTTTCTGCCCCTTTTTAAATTTGCCAATTGCCTGGCCCGCTTTTCCGGATCTTTACTTAGATATTCAGATTTTGGAATATATTTTGCCATTAATTACCTCGTTTAAATAGCTTTTCGATAAAGCTTTTGATATGCCAACCTTTGGCTTGTGTCATGTCCTTTGTCATCTGCTTTTTGTCTTTTGTTTTATCCTCTAACAATAAAACTTTATCCTGGAGTCCTTTAAGTAAATAGTTTGTTTCCCTTTGTCTTTCAAGTAATTGCTTAATTTGCTGATCCTTAGCTTTTAACTGCTTTTCAAAAACTTTAATAACTGACAAAATGTCATCATCTTTTTGTTCTGTTTTTTTATTCTGTCCTGTCCCCTGTCCGGCAACTTCTGAATTTTTAAGGCCCTCAACTTCGGATCTGTTAAAACTATATTCCGGGATTCCTTTTTCACCTTTTATCTTTTCCGGATTCAATTTACCGGCTTTGATATATCTGCTTATTGTGCGCTTGGATTTATTCAATATCCTGGAAACATCATCAAAAGATAGTTCCTTTTCATTCATAAAACTAAATCCTTTTCCTTTCAAAATTTCTTTTCCCGGCATGGTTAGCGTTATTTGGTTTCTCATTCCACCATAAATATTTATCTAAGTATGGATCATGATATTCATAATTATTTTTAACATCTTCAACTAATTTAAAAGCAAGTTCTAACT
>JAQUMQ010000193.1 GCA_028718045.1 Actinomycetota bacterium | reverse complement strand
CATATGACTTTCATTTGACCAGTAACCTTGGTTCACCTTATATGAAGTATCCACCCATCTTTTATTTTCTTTTGTTTCCCAGTAACCGTCAGATATAAAAACATCTTGAACTTCCCAATGTGATGTATCGATCCAGATCTTTTTTTCTTCAGCAAAAATCTTATTTGAAAACAGCAATTCCATAATAAAAAATATGGAAAAAGTTAAAAATATCAGGCTTTTTATTTTATTTTTATGCACTTTTTGTTTTTAATTTTAAATTATTATTATTTTTAATAAAATTCTTTAAATGCCAGCGTGTTAGTCGTAGGACTATTCTCATAAAAAGCAATAATACTTTCTTGTATAATAATTTTCTTATCTAAATATTTATCAAAGTCTTTAATTGCCATCATTTTCTTAAAACCAATCTGTATACTGTCCGGAGGTATCATGAAACCTTTGTCGTTTTTTAAATCATAACTACTAAAATCAAATATTTTTTCATAATCATTAATATTGTTCATATGATAAACATGTACTTCAAATTCCTCGAAATTGCTCTCGGATTCAACTAAAAAAACTATCGAGTTTTCTCTTATTTCTTTTATTTTCCCGCAATAGTATTTGGTATGCATTTCATACGGTCTTTCAAAACTCCAGCTTTCCAGATATTTTCCGTTTTTAGTCTTTTCAATTTGTTTTTTTAATTTAACTTTCACATCATTTCCGTATTTGTCTTTAAATATCTCAAACTTTGTTACTTTTGTGATTTCTTTGTTAATGCCAAAAGTCGTGGCATCAGTTATGTCAAGCAAATTTCCATATTCATCCCATATACCCGCAGGCTCATTTATATCTTTTATCTCTTTAACCCTATCCAATAATTCTTTTGCCATGGCAGAATCTTTACTGTCCGGTGCACTTTTATTTATTAGATCTTGATATTTCACAAATAAAAGAATAAGAGAAGTCGAAATAGTCAAAAATAGCAAAACAAATAAAATAATCTTAAAATTTTTCACGTTTTTCCCTTTAATTTTATCATACTATAATATTATGAATTAATATTAAAATTTAGAAATCGATCAAAAACCACGCTCTTGTGTTTTATCAAACATTGCTGTTTATTCCTTTTCCTCTATCTGCATTGTGCTTTCACCCATAACACTAAATTTGTCATCATCAGGCAAATGTATCAATTTACCAAAAAAGTTAGGCACGTGATAAATTACTTTAACAGACATATTTTCTCCAGGATTGTATCCGCTTGCATCGGTCTCTATTTTTAACCTGTCGTTAAAATTCCAGCCGGGCATCGAAGATGATGCATAGTTTAGGACTGCCGTTGCCGCACTTTCTTCAGGAGTATCGGATAAAGTTGCTGCTTTCACGCCTTCATAAGAAGCGGAATTAACAACGACTTTTGCATTCATTATAAAGCCGAATTGAATTATTCCGGCAAAAATCAATAAAAGAATCGGGGCAATTAAAGCAAATTCAAGCAACGCGCTTCCCTTACTGCTATTTAAGTTATTCTTATTGCATATGAAAATATTCACCATATTTTTTGAAAATGCTGTTTTTTGTTATGCTATTTAAAAGAATTACGATATTCTCATAATAATTTTAATATCATGTTTGTTGGTTGCCTGCCAAATTGCCGGTATCAAAGGCTGTCCACTATCTTTTGAAAAACACCTTGAAGCTTATCGCCCAGCGCCGTAACTACCACGATGCAAACAATGACTACCAGTGCAATATACAGGGCAATCTCGATCAATGTCGAGCCTTTCTTGCCAAAACACAAATTCATGAATATTTTTTTTAACTTTTCCATCTTTACCTTCCTCTCGTTCTTACTTTAAAAATAATTTTTATTGGTAAATCTTAAAATAAACCTTAAAAACCATAAAAAATCAGCTTATCTCCGATAAATCCGACGTTAAAACCTGCTTTCAAAACAATAATCTGATTTGAGGAAAAACCGGTACCAAAAATACAAGCATCACAGGAATAAAAATAAATATAAAAATTATTAATATAAGATTGTTTTCTAATTTTTCGGCTTTTATTTTCAATTGATCTTTTTGATTATTTCTTATTTCTATCGAAAAGCTTCTAAGAACGTTTTTTATGGGATTTCCAATTATTTCGGATTGAGAAAGAACTTTGACAACTCTGTTAAACTCTTCACAGAAGGAAATTCTTCCTATATACTCATAGGCTTCTTTTTTGCTGAATCCTTCCATCTGCTTGATCCTGAAAGATTTTAATAAATTCCTGATTTCACCATTATAATTTTCCATAAAGTATTTTATTGATTCATCAAGATTTAAACCTGCGTTTATCAAAGAAAACAATATATCGATAAAATCCGGCAATTCTGCAAGCACTTTATTTCTTTTACTATTTAACCTGCTTCTGAGCAGTTCTGAGGGAAGTAGGAAAAATATTAAGGCACCAATAATGGAGATGACTATATAATTTTTTTTAAAAACTATCGATGCGACATTTATCAAAATAAAAGCAATAAAACTAAAAAATATCTTAAGTATCAAAAGCTTTTCTCTACTGTCAATTTTAAAACCGAATATTTTAATATTCCCGCAATTTTCCATATAAAATTCAATTTCAGAAATACCTCGAGCTTTACTCTTGCCGGTTGACTTCAGCTTATTTATGAATATTTTGTTAAACAAAAATGATTCAAAGTCATTTCTTCTGAAGTAAAAAATTATAATAAAAACCAGTAATGCCGTTAGTAATGCCAGCAATATTTCTGCAATTTTCATAGCGAAATAATGTTTTTGTTAAGATTATTGATTATTTTGTTTATGAGCAAAAATCCGATTGTATAACTTGCTATGCTGTATATCGTTACAATAAGCCCAATTCCTTCCAGATAAAAACTTATAAAATTTTTATTTATGAGAAGAATAAAACACATGGATATCAGAGGAATGATCATTATAAAATAAGATGTATATTTAGGACCTGTGCTTAATATCTTTACGTAATTATTAAGTGATTTTTTATCTCTTATATAAGTAATCTGATAATTTAAAAAGGTTATTAAATCAACGCCTTTGTCATTTGCCGCAATTATTCCTCTAAGCACTATCTCGATCAAATTACTTCTGTTGCGATTGATCATGTTTTTTAAAGCTTCTTGAACAAGCAATCCTCTGGTGCAATCATCCAGTACCATTTGCAGATCATCTTTTAATGGAGGTTCTGTTTTTTCAAGTGATTTTCCTATCGCAACCGTTATATTCGGATTAGCATAAAGATTTCCTGCAAGCTCTACCAAAAATGTTTCCAGCTGATTTTCCTTCTTTTGCTTCATATGCATGGCAAAAACATTGATAATGATATAAATAAGAAGAAAACTGATAAAAAATATCAAAGCAAGAATAAAATATGAGACAGAAAAATATACACATATCAGAATTTCAGCAGAAAATATCATAAAAACAACAACCGCGAATTCTTCGAAAGAAAGAGATATATTAGCTGTTTCGTACAGGTGCTTAACCTTTTCATATAAATTCTTTTTTTCAGTTTTCTCGTTTTCAGGTTCTTTATTCCTTGTTAACTTATTTAAAATTATTTTTTTCCTACGTATGTGAACAATAATTGTAAATAAAAATAAATAAACAAAACCAAAAAAAGAAAAAATCGCAATCGTCAAAGATATTCTAATTTAAACTCACCGCCTTTGCTTAAGTCTTTTTTCAATAAAGCCATTTCTTTAATTTTTCTTTTTAAAATATTTGAATTGGCATCCGTTTCATTTTCCAAAAAAATAACCGCATCGATAGACCTCGAAATAATCTTTTTTATAACTTCGCTGCTTAAATTAGGCTTGTATTCCAATGCAAGTATTTCCAGCCTTAAAAGCGCATCGAGCGAAGAATCTGCATGAATGGTACTGAAGCTTCCGTTATGCCCGGTATTCAAAGCTTGAAGCAGCTGGTAAGCGCTCATTGAGTTTCTTACCTCTCCCACTATTATCCTGTCAG
>JAQUMQ010000192.1 GCA_028718045.1 Actinomycetota bacterium | reverse complement strand
CTCCGATAAATCCTTTTTCAAGAGATTATCCCAATGAATTTATCCAAACCGGGATTTCCGCAATAGATGGCCTAAACACTCTGGTAAGAGGACAAAAACTTCCGGTTTTTACGGGATCCGGACTGCCTCACAACAGGATTGCAGCACAGATTGCAAGACAGGCTGCTGTTCTTGGCAAAGAAGAAGAATTTGCGGTTGTTTTTGTGGCTATGGGTATAACTTTCGAAGAATCCCAATATTTTATAGAGGATTTCAGAAAAACAGGTGCAATAAACAGATCGGTGCTAATACTTAACCTTGCCGATGATCCGGCAATAGAACGTATAGCAACTCCACGAGTGGGCCTTACTTGCGCAGAATATCTTGCGTTTGAAAAAAATATGCATGTGCTAATAATTCTTACAGATATGACCAATTACTGCGAAGCTTTAAAAGAAATTTCGGCAGCAAGAAAAGAAGTCCCCGGAAGAAGAGGTTACCCCGGTTATATGTATACGGATCTTGCAACCATTTACGAAAGAGCCGGCAGGATAAAAGATAAAAAAGGCTCGATAACGCAAATACCCATACTGACTATGCCTGAGGATGATAAAACTCATCCTATTCCCGACCTCACCGGATATATTACCGAAGGTCAGATTATCCTTTCCAGATCTCTTCATAAAAGAAAAATATCTCCACCTATAGATGTGCTTCCCTCCCTTTCCAGATTAAAAGACAAGGGGATCGGAGAAGGAAAGACAAGAGAAGATCATGCTGATCTTTTCAACCAGCTCTATGCCGCATATGCAAGAGGCAAAGAGGTTCAGGAACTTGCAGTCATACTTGGTGAAGCAGCATTAAGCGACATCGATAAAATATATTTTAAATTTGCGGAAGATTTCGAAAATCAGTATGTATCGCAGGGAGAATACGAAAACAGGACGATAGCTCAAACTCTCGACCTTGGGTGGAAACTCCTTTCGGTATTTCCCAAAACCGAGCTTAAAAGAATCAGGGATGAATTTCTGGATAAATACTTACCCTTATTTAAAAAAGACGATAAAGAAAAAGAATTATCAGCAACAGATAGAGGTAATTAAATGCTTCTTGACATAAATCCAACAAGAATGGAGCTTCTTAGAATAAAAAAGCGTCTTAAAATCGCACAAAGAGGACATAAACTGCTTAAAGATAAAAGAGACGAACTTCTAAGACAGCTTCTTGCGATGATCGAAGAAGTTAAAAATTTACGAATTAACATAGAAGACAAATTTCAGTCAATACTTGAAGGCTTCATGCTTGCCAAAGCCAAAATGGGACCTTTTCAGACAGAGCAGTCGCTTATTTCCCCCATCAAGGAAATAAATGTTTCCATCAAAGAAAAAAATATAATAAGCGTTAAAGTACCTGTTTTTGAAAAGGAAGTAAGCGGCGAAATGATACCTTACGGATTCTTAAATACAAGCGGCGAAACCGATGTTTCGCTAATTAAATTTGAAAAGTTTTTAGAATCTCTTTTCAATCTTGCGGAAAAGGAAAAAGCCGTACATCTTTTAGCAAATCAAATAGAGGAAACAAGAAGAAGAGTAAATGCCCTGGAATATAAATTAATACCCGATCTTGAAGAAACAATCAGCTATATAACAATGAAGCTTGAGGAAACTGAAAGAGCAAGCACTGTAAGGCTGATGAAGGTAAAAGATATAGTTAGAAAACATTAGACTTCATTAAATTCAAATCAGCCAAAGTTTTCAAGGACGTCCTTCGATAAAAATATTTCTTATTTCTTCTAGATTTAAATTTTCAAGCCCCAATCTTTTAAAATTCCTTCCTGCTTTTCTAAAATCTGTCTTAAGAATAATATTGGCAAGATTAATAAGAGAATCTGTGGCTGTAGTGTCTACCCCAAAAGCTTTTCCAAACTCAGATATAGGAACGAGACTCATCGGGACGTCTTCGGTTATATATCTTACATTTATGGTTTGCGGAGCCATGATACCGGAATAACCTGGGTTGCTATGAATTGCATCAAACAAACTATCTTCTATGACATTATAAGCCATAGAAAGCCAGTTAATCGCAGATATGACGTTTTTGCATTTCAATGCATGGGCTACTTCGACCCTTTCTTTATCTACAACTTCAAGTATCTTTGCAACCGCCGGTGTTACTCCTTCGATGTAAAACTGAAAATTACCCATCGTCGCTTCTATTCTACTTGCATTCAGTATTGTTATGGCAGGGTGAAAAACAGCACCCATGTTGTTAAAACTCGTTTCTATAACGCTTGTGCCGGAAATAAACTCAGGAAAAGCCTCGTCGAGAAGTCCTATTACCTGATCGGTATAAATGGCAGGAATCGCCGCTATGGGGATTGCCTGTTTGATTCTGAATATTTTTGCCGTAGCCGGACCCATACCGCGACTTGCATATATGAAAGTTTGGGCTTCCGCCACTATCACCTTCTTCTTATTGCCTCGCTCTCTTATTATATTTAAAAACTCCAGAGCACCTGCCGTTCTTCCCGGATTCAATATCACTATTTGACCATCGGTAAGATAAGGCGCACATCTTTCCGCAATAGAGCCATGCCCATAAGCGGGAACGACAACCATTATTACATCCGTGCCTTCCATCACTTCTTTTATATTGTCAGATATCTTATTGAGTTTCCCAAAACCTGCTACCTCTCCTTCAAGTTCTATGCCTTTCATTTTTACGATAGGTTCGATTTTTGAAAAAGTCCTGTTATAAAGATTAACTTCATAACCTTTTATGGCAAGGTGCGCAGCCATAGCTTTTCCGCCATGTCCTGCCCCGATTATTGCAAATTTTAATTTATTTTTAGGTGACATACGGCTATTTTCCTTACAGTAAATTTTTAGTATATATTCATATCATATATAAATGCCAAAAACCATCTCGTGTTATCCGATAATTTTTTATTTTACCAGATCATTGGCTAATTCCAAAATCATATTTATATTGCGGCAATATCAGCAATACTGTCAATATCAGCAATACTTGACAAAAAATAAATTTTTGCTAGTATTTAGTTACTAACTGTAATTTAATTAATATGAACACCGATTACAAATAATTTAAATATCATAATAAACAACAATGAAACCGCCATTCAAATTTCTAAAAACCGCCAGCTCAAAACTTCAATTTAAAATAAACCAATCCATCATCTTTAATTACATTAAAGAAAAAGGTCCCATCTCAAGAGCAAAGATATCCAGGGATTTAAAAATCAGCGCTCCGGCTGTATCTCGTGTCATAGAAAAGTTAATCAATAATGATTATATAGTCGAAACAAAAAAGCAGGAAACCAAAAGCGGCAAAAGGCCTACCCTGCTTGCTTTAAATAATGACAGGGGTTTTGTAATGGGAATCGACCTTGGCGGTGAAAAGATCAAAATAGCCTTGATGAATTATAACGGAGCTATAATAAAAAAATACATAGGACCTGAAATAAAGGACTGCCCTGAAATAGAGCGTATGATCGAGAAACAAATATCTGAGGTGTTTAATGATTGCAACAAAAACAAATGGGGGCATGAAAATACTCCTAAAATTCAGTCGATATGTATTGCCATTCCGGCCGAAGTAGATCCTTTTTCGGGAAAAATAACAAGCGCTCCACTTTATGGAAGTTGGCGCGATATAAATCTTAAAGAAAAAATAAACTTAAAATTTAAAATACCGGTTTTTATCGAAAACAATGTCAATCTTGCCGCATGGGCAGAAAAAAATTATGGCCGCGGGAAAGACATAGCAAACATTGTCTTTCTTGAAATCAGCAATGGCATCGCAGCTGGAATAATCATAGACAACATACTGCTTAAAGGTGAGAATGGCTTTGCGGGAGAAATAGGATTTACCATCGTAAATACCGAAAATCTTGGTTTTAAAGCCATAAACAAAGGATTTCTTGAAAAGTTCGCTTCCGTAACTGGAATAAAGAATCAGATTGTAAAAGCAATAAAAGAAGGCAAGAAAACCATGGTTATCGATCTGGCAGAAAATAATTTAGAT
>JAQUMQ010000191.1 GCA_028718045.1 Actinomycetota bacterium | reverse complement strand
AAGTATTAAAAAATTATAGTAAATAAAAAAGAATTAACAAATAAAATTTATTGTAGCTATTTATGCAGCTATTTCCCAAAACGGCTAAAATTTTTAAGTGTTTTTTTGTATAAAATTACCTGGCATAAGATTATTGCAACTGGTGGTTTAAATAAAAAACCACTAAGTAAATTATCCAGAGAGGAAATAAGATTAAGCCGGCAATAACGGATGTTTTTTTAGCTTTTTCCGATATCGACTTTTTGATGGGATAAAACCTCTGTCTAATTTCGAGAAATGTAATAATCATCGTAATAAACGATGTGCTTGCCGCAAAACCCGCAAGTACATCGCTCGGCCAATGTACTCCCAGGTATAATCTTGAAAATCCAAGTGCAAAAATGAACAGAATTCCAAAAAAAAGAACGAGCACTCTGATAATTTTATTTATTGAAATATCGAAAATAAAATATATTACCAAACCATAGAAAGCCACTGCTATATAGCTATGACCGCTCGGGAAGCTGAAATCCGTCAACGATATAAGAGCATTTGTTACAGGAGGTCTTTGCCTTCCGATTAAATTTTTTACGAAATGTATGAATATTTCAGCGCTGAAAAGAGAAACTACAAGTGCAGATAAATACCTCCACTTATGCAATATCGTAAGAATAGCTGCAATAATAAAGAAAAGGATCGCTATGTTTCCCCATTCCCCCATGTAAGTTATAAAAAGCATTAATTTATTAAGACCGGGAGATCTTAAATTTTGTATTATGTCAAGTATGCGACTGTCAAAAATTAAAAGCGCCGATTTGCTAAACAGATTTTCTATGAAATTCAAAAAAATAAAAATCAATAATGAGGTAATAGCAATGCCAAGCGTTAAATATAATCCGTTTTGTTTGTTTATGTTAAATCTGTTTTTAATAAAATTTTTAAACTTCATAGCTTTTTATTGTATTTAAGTTATAAAATTTAGCTCGCAAAACAATAGCTAAGTCGGTATTTTTATATATTCTTACATCATTTACGGATTTAGTTAAATCATTTTTTAAAAATATTATGGTTTTAAAAAATATGCATATATAATTATTTTACCTCAGTAATTTTATTGACTATTGCCAAATTTAAATAAATGTTATAATATCCACGTTTGGAATTTTTTAATTTGCTTAATTAGTATTTGAAAACTAAATATTTGCGATTAAAGAACCTTTCTGCTCTATTGAAGATAATAGAGTCTAATAAAAAATTTATTAGTCCATAGGAGGTATGAGTTTTGAGAAATTATGAAATAATGCTCATTTTTGATGCATCTCTTGAGGAGGATGTCATTGAAAAGGAGTTGCAGAAAATTACTTCAATTATTGAAAATGGCAAGGGCTCGATTACGGATTCCCAAAAATGGGGCTTAAGAAAGCTTGCTTATCCAATAAAACATCGTGAAAATGGTTATTACCATATCATTAATTTTACGAGCACAGAGACTGTTATCAATGAAATAGACAGAATAAATAAAATTAATGATAAATTGTTAAGACATCTTATAGTTAGAGAAGAAAAAAATTCTAAAGAATAATATTATCTTCAATGAAGTAAGAGGGTGAATTATGGCTTCAAGTCCATTTTTTATGGTTATAAGTGGAAATTTGACAAGAGATCCTGAATTAAGATTTACTCCATCAGGGAGTCCCGTAACAACTTTCGGTATTGCAGTCAACAGAAACTATCAGGATAGAAAAACAGCTGAATGGGTTGAAAATACCGAATTTTACAGGATTGTAACATGGTTTAAACAAGCCGAAAATTGTGCCGAAAGTTTAAAAAAAGGCGATAGGGTTGTCGTGATTGGCAGAAAACTTTCTGCTTCGGCTTATGAAAAAGAAGGTCAGCAGAGGGTGTCTCTCGAGATTACCGCAAGCATTGTTGCGCCAAGCTTGGAGTTTGCGACATGCGATGTTAAAAGAAATGCAAAGTCAGAATTTTCGGCAGAGTATAGCTCGTCTCAGGAAAATCGAACTGAAGAAGATGCAGAGTTTTCCAGCGAAGATATACCGTTTTAGAAATTTGTTTATCGGCAAACAAGTCGGCTAAAAAGAGCTGCATGATATGCATAAACTGATATGAACCGATAATTATTTTAATTTTTATTTATTTTTTGATAAGGGAGTGAGTTAGAATTGGCTAGAAAAAAAGGTAGCAGAGAAAATAGAAACGTTAAAGATTCCAAGCAGTCGCTTTTGAATCTAAAACAAAGAAAAAGATATTGTTATTTTTGCAAGGAAAATATCGAAGAAATTGATTATAAGGATATTTCCCTGCTTAGAAAATTTGTGTCTGATAAAAACAAGATAAGACCTAAAAGGTCTTCAGGTAACTGTGTTCAACATCAAAGAATGATTGCAAAGGCAATAAAAAGAGCAAGAGAAGTGGCTTTAATGCCCTATTTTACCAGATAACGTTATAACATTAATGATTATTCAAACAAGAATCAAATAAGAAAATGCCCTTTGATAATACCAATAACGTAAATAATCCAAGAAGCAATTTATTTAAGCTGATATTGTTTACCATACTTGCATTTATTATTCTTCTTATCAGTGCTTTTATACCGTTTCTTGGAATACTCGGTCTTTCGTTGATTTGCGTTCCTTCGATTAGCTTAATGCTTGAAGGAAGAAAATGGGAAAGCATTATCTGTTCACTTGTTGGAAGCATGCTATTGTTTTTGGTCAGTCGGACTTTGCCGTTATTTTTTACTTTTTTAATAGTTGGGACTGCTTTTATTTACTTATATTGTTTAAATAAGAATAAAAGTCCATTTCGGTGCGTAATAATAAACAGCTTATGGTTTATTATTTTATTTATTATATATTTGGTTATAGTCTCAATTGCAAAGCAGGAAAACATAGTTATGAGTTTTATCAATGATTACAGATACCTGATAGACAATTTCCCGGAAGGCTCTATGGTAAAGCAGTATATGCAGCTTATGGCAATCAGCGATGTGCAGTTTAAGACACTATATGAGCAAAGCAAAAATGTTTTTTTGATGCTTCCTTATCTTATACCAAGTTTGATTGCGATATATGTATTTTTTGGAAATTTAATAAATTATTATTGGTGTTTTTCGTTGTTTAAAAAAAAGGGCGTTATTTTAAAAAGTATTCCTTTGTTTAAAACATGGGATTTACCATGGTTTTATGTCATAGGAGTAATAGCGGGGCTTATTTTCATATTGATACCGCACTTCAATGCGACTTATGATTTTATGTTTGACGCTGTCGGAGTAAATTTTCTGATTGTTTTTGGATTGCTTTATACGACTTTGGGATTTTCGGTTTTGTGGGGTATGTTTGATAAATTTAACGTTTCTTTGGTATGGAGATTGCTTATAATATTTGCTATAAGTTTCTTTTTGATATTGATTATTATAGTTCCGGTTATAGGTATGTTGGATGTCTGGATAAATTTCAGAAAACTGGAAAGGAATTGAATATAATTAGGATTAAAACTTGATTATGCAAGAATAGATATAGATTTCGAGGAGGATAAGTTGAAAGTTATTTTAACAAAAGATGTTGAAAAAATTGGTAACTATGGCGATGTCATAAACGTAAAAGATGGCTATGCCAAGAATTTTTTGATACCGTCAGGTATGGCAGTTATGGCTACGCAGGGTAATTTAAAGCAAATAGATTTGGTTAAGAAATCCAGAATAAAATCTGAAGCAAAAAGCATAAAAGAAGCAAATGAAATTGCGGAAACATTAAACGGACTTAAATTAATATTTAAGGTAAAATCGAGCTCAGAAGGAAAGATGTATGGTTCGATTACAACCAAAGATATCGCTGATAAAATTTTATCTTTTAAAAAGATTGAAATCGACAGAAAAAAAATCGATCTCGAAGACAGCATAAGAGAGATCGGCAGTTATGATGTCAACATAAAATTATATAAAGATATAAAATGCAATGTAATTGTTTCGGTAGAATCAGATAAAAAGCAAACCGAAGAAGCCGAAGAAGCTGAAGAAACCGAA
>JAQUMQ010000190.1 GCA_028718045.1 Actinomycetota bacterium | reverse complement strand
CTTTCGAGTTTGGACCAGCTTAACAGCCTCAATAAAAGTCTTGCCGATGTACAAAGCGATATCGACAAGACGAACATAGATCTTGCGATAAAGGAAAATGACTTAATTGAAATCAACAAGGATCTGGACGAAAAAGAAGCGATTTTAAGTAATAGAATTGCCTCCATTTACAAAAACAAGAGTTCAAGTTTTTTAGAAGTCCTATTTAAATCAAAAAGCTTTATCGAGATATTATCAAAGCTAAAGCTTATGAACCTGCTTGCCGATCAGGATGCAAGCATAATATCAGAAATCAAGGACAAAAAAAGCGCCGTGCTGAGCGTAAAGCAAAGCATAATGGAGTTGAAAGCAAAGCAGGACGAGCAACGCGAAAGTCTCGAAAAACTGGTAACCCAAGCAGAGCAAAAAAATGCAGAAATTTCCAAGATCCTTGAGGGTAAGAAGGAGTTGCTGTCAAGCGCAAAGGCAGATAAAAATGCCTTGATCGCATTGGAAGCAAAACAAACAGCAAAAGAAAATGAAATAAAAAGGATCCTCGAATCTTTAAGATATGGAAGTGCGCCAAGCGGCAGGCTGCAATGGCCTGCGGGAGGTATTCTTACTTCCGGATTCGGCAATAGAAGACATCCCATTTTTGGAGGCATGAGGTTTCATTCGGGTATAGATATAGGGGCATCCAGGGGAGCGCCTGTTGTTGCAGCAGATGGCGGCCAGGTAATTCAAGTAGGCTATGAAGGCGGATACGGAAATTCGATATTGATATATCATGGCGGGGGCTTTGCCACTTTTTATGCGCATTTATCAGGCTTTGCCGTGGGGGCAAATCAAATGGTAAAAAGAGGACAGGTTATCGGCTATGTGGGATCAACGGGTGTGGCTACCGGACCTCACCTTCATTTTGAAGTAAGAATAAACGGTGTTCCTCATAATCCTCTTGGATATCTATGATCTGGCGTATATCTGACTTAAAGAATTAGCGATGTTTTTATAGCTTGCGATGTTTTTTATATCATATAAATAAAATAACCCATTATCGGTTACGGGGATTTTTTTATATGTTTTTTTGATATTTCATTTTCAGACTATCCGACTATTATATTGCTTGAGCTTTGCTTTTGCTATAGATAATATGATGGTGTTTTGGCTAATCCTTATTTTTAAATTTTTCAAGTATTAAACATACAATACATGGTATTATTTATATGTTTTAAAAAAATTATTTTTTATGCAAAACAAAAGATATAAAAGTTTGAATTCAATTTAAGAAGAATTGCTTATTTTTTTTATATGATTTTAAATAAAGATTGTGATTCGACAAGTACGATCAATTTTTGAAATTAGAATTTGCGATAAATATCGATACTATGACTATAAAAATTATTAATGTGATTTTATAATTTATATGTACCGCTTGGGAAATTTATCGATAAAAAAATTATAAACAAGAGAGATTTGGTTTTAAAAAATATGAGAAAAATCAATATATTAAAAATTATAGGTGCTGCCGTAGGTATCATTTTAATATTTGCCGCAGGATTCTGGCTTGGGCTCGATTTTACCAACAGGTTTAATTTAAAAGCTCCGCTGATTAGCCAGTTGCTTTTTGAAAATAGCGAAAACAAAAATGATGCTTCGAGCAGTGGCGGAACCAATACGGATGATTTAAATATCAAATCTCTGGGAAAAGCCATAGATTCTGTTTCGAAAGAAGCATTCTCTCCAAAAACAAAGGAAGAGCTGGTTGTCGTTGCAATCAAAGCCGTGCTTGACAGTTTAAATGACAGGCACTCCGAATATTTTACCAAAGAACAATATGCAAAAATAATGGAATCTTATCAAGGGATCATGAGTGGCGGTATCGGTATTATTGTAACAACAAACGACAATAAGGAAACGGAAGTGGTAAAAGTAATAAAGGGCAGCCCTTCTTCAAAGATGGATATAAGACAGGGAGATGTAATTAAAAAAGTAAATGGAGAAGATGTTTCAAACCTTGCTATCGAAGAAGTTGTTTCAAAAATCAAAGGACCTGTAGATACCGAAGTGACAATTACGTTTTTCAGATTATCGGAAAATAAATCTTTTGATCTTAAAATAAAAAGAGGAACCTTTACTATTCCGAATTTCGTAATAGAAATGATTGAGGGCAATATAGCGTATGCCCAATATTATGAGTTCCAAGAGGGCGGAGCGCAACAATTGGAAGAAGAACTGGACGAAATGATAAAAATGGGAGCAAAGGCTGTCGTACTTGATTTAAGAAATAACCTGGGCGGTGTTTTAAACGATGCGGTTTATTTATGTGATTTGTTTTTAGACAAGGGCGTAATTGTTACGGTAAAAGGCAGAACCGACAATAAGGATAGTTTTGAAGAATTCGAAGCCAGTGAAGGAAAATATATCGATATACCTCTAGTTGTTTTGATAAACGAATATTCGGCGAGTGCTTCTGAATTGAGCGCCGGAGCATTGAAAGATAACAAGAGAGCCATGCTGATAGGAGAGAAAAGTTACGGTAAAGGAACCGTACAGGTTCTTCATATACTTCCAGACGGATCCGGAATAAAATTTACCACAGCCAAATATTATCTGCCTTCAGGTATTTCGATCGATGGGACCGGGATAAAACCTGACATAAGCGTAAAACTTGATGCTCAATCCACATCTGATCTGCAAAAGGAAAAAGCTATCGAGGAAATTAAGAAATTAATAAAATAATCATACCGGTAATGTAATACATATTATTTTTATTTTTTAAATTTTTAAAAGGATTTAAAGCCATGGGAAAGTTAAAAGGCGAAGAGGGTAAAGCAATAGCTAGCCAAAACAAAAAGGCTTTTCATGATTTTTTTATCATAGATAAGTTTGAGGCGGGAATTATCCTTCGCGGCAATGAGGTTAAATCTGTCAGAGAGCATAAGGTAAATCTTAAGGACAGCTATGCAAGAATCAAAAATGGAGAGCTGTTTCTTTACAATATGCATATTTCTCCTTACAGTAAGGCAAGGATTGAAGAAACAAATCCGTTAAGAGTAAAAAAATTACTGATGCACAAACAGCAAATTTTAAAAATCAACGGCAAAATGGCTGATAAAAGCCTGACTTTGGTTCCTTTGAGTGTGTATTTTGTCAATAATTTTGCGAAGGTAGAATTGGGTCTTGCAAAGGCAAAATTAAAGCAGGATAGAAGGCAGGATCTGGAGAAAAAGGCGACTGAAAGAGAAATCCAAAGAACTCTTAAAAATTACAGCCGATGAAGATTGTGCAAACGATATGACAAGTTAAAAATAAGTTCGGATAAGATTCTAAAAAGTATTAAGAGCAAAAGACATCAAACGAAGTGATATATAAAATCAAACCAGGTAAAAGAAACCGTTACTTTTCGTTATTTAAGAACAATAAATATGATTTGGTACTTATGGCAAGCGTGCTGGAAGGGAAAACAGGTTCGATGTGGGTAGATGATATCGAAAATCCTCGGGTTGCAAGGCTTGATACCGGATTATTTACTGTTTTTGCCGGAGATTGCACCGCAAAAAAAACACTTGATTTAGTAAGGCAAGCGCCGATTCATTTTGTGACTCCTGAAAATGAGAGCTGGAAAAATATTCTGTGCAATGAATTCCAAGGCAGGATTTCTTCCTTACATTTTTCAGAATACAGTCTTTTTTCCAAAGATGAAACATTACTTAAAGAAATGATTGATAAACTACCCAAAAATTATAAGCTCAAACCTTTAGATAAATCCTTATGCATGCATCTTGGAAGCGATATCGGAAATAAGTATTTTTTAGAAAATTTTTCCTCTATAGACGATTTCCTTGATCTCGGAATTGGTTTTTGTGTTTTATTAAATAACCAAATCGTAAGTGCGGCTACATCCATGGCTGCTGCCGGTAATATGATTGACATAGAAATCGAAACAGTAAAAGAATACAGAAAAAAAGGTTTAGGCACGATTGTTGCGGCAAAACTCGTTTTGAGCTGCATCAAAAAGGAGATTACTCCTAAGTGGATGGCGGCTAATCGCGAATCAGAAAAA
>JAQUMQ010000189.1 GCA_028718045.1 Actinomycetota bacterium | reverse complement strand
CCTGCTTTCCATTTTATCCTAAACAGAAGCTAAATTGATTTTGATTTTCAAATATTTTCCTCAGACATATTTTCCAAAAGCATAATAAAAATGAAGATTCCAACCAAGAATTACCGAGGCTTTGATTTGTTTTCGGATGCTTATATTTATGATTTTCAAGCAATCAAATGCTTGGATCCATTTAAATTCAAGCCAAAATTTTTCCTTAAAAAAAATGGCAGTATTTATTATAAAAAATGACGGTATTTATTATGTGATCAAATTGAATAATGCCGCGGACTCGATGCCGTAAACAGCGTTATGTAATCTTCATAGCTTAATTGTTCCGGCCTTACATCTTTCTTAAAACCTAAAGCTTCCAGGTTTGAGAATATTTTTCCTTGGATATCCTTATAATAATCTTTACTTAAAATCAGTGAATTAATCAGCTTTTTTCTTCTATGCGAAAAACAGTCTTCTACAAATTCGAAAAAATTACAGGTAAAATTAGTTATCATGCTGTTGTTTCTTAAGATATCGTCTGAGAGAGTATCATTTATTTTTTTAAAGACTTTCTCCGGAAAATAATTGTCTTTCCTTTTTAAATAAACAGTGACAGAATCAACAAAAGGTTTGGGATAAAAACAATTTTTCGAAATAGGAAAACTTCCGATAAATTCAGTATAGTAGTTTAGCTTTACCGTAAAAGCATTGTAATTTTTATCGCCGGGCTTTGCTAAAATCCGGTCAGCGATATCTTTCTGAATCGTTATATAAAAATCTTTGATTTTGTCTGTCTGGTTCAGTATTCTTAAAATCAAAGGAGCGGCAATGTTATAAGGTAAGTTTGATACAAATTTGTTTATACCATATTCACGGTACAAACCATCGTAATCAACCTTCATCGCATCTTCTCTGATTAATATGATTTTTTTATCTATATGTAAAATAAAAATATCATTAAAAGCTTTCGCCAGATTTTTATCCAATTCCACGCATACCATATTTTTTATTTTTGGAAGCAATATTTCAGTCAGACTGCCTATGCCGGATCCCACTTCAAGAACAATATCGTCTTTTTTAAGGTCTGAAAAATTTGCGATCTTTTTTAAAACATTTGTATCAATTAAAAAATTTTGCCCGTAGATTTTTTTTAAAGTAATATTGTAATGTTTTAGTATTCCGGTAGTTCTTGAAGGCGAGCTTACATAGTTTTCTTTCATTTTTATTACAGATATAATTTTTTTATTACAATCATAATATTTTTAATATTTATAAAGATTTTATATATTTAATCCTACTTTATATAAAAACATCGAAAAACCCTTGAAATCCTATTTTATTTTTTTACCTGAAAGTGCCAATATGCGTTACTTGTTCTTTAAGTTAAAAAAGCTCTCGGCATTGTTTGAAGTAATTTTTGCAACATCATCGATATCGATTTCTTTAAGCCTTGCTATTTCCTGCGCAACATATCTGACATAAGAAGGGTAATTTTCCTGACCTCTGTAAGGGTGAGGTGCAAGATATGGCGAATCTGTTTCTATAAAAATTTTCTCTATGGGAACAATTTTGGCAGCTTCCTTTATTTGCTTTGCATTTTTAAATGTCACAACCCCCGTAAAAGATACGTAAAGGCCCATTCCGATACATTTTAAGGCAAAATCAGCATCCCCCGAAAAACAATGCAGTACTCCCTTAAAATCCTTCATGCCAATGAAGTTTTTTAAGGCATTTATGGTTTCCTTGTGAGCATCTCTGTCATGAATTACGATGGGTATGCCATGTTTGACAGCAAGCTCTATGTGCGTCACAAAAGTTCTTTCCTGCTCTTCCTTGGAAATGGGATTCTTAAAAAAATCAAATCCGGTCTCACCGACAGCAACTATTTTTTTATTGTTCTTGATAAGATTGTCAAGAAGTTTTTCCTCTTTCCTGCCAAATTTATCTGCATAATGGGGATGTATTCCGACTGTTGCATACACATTGTCGAAATTTTTTGCATATTCAACTGACTTAAGGCTTCCCTCCATGCTTGAGCCTATATTAATCACATATCTGACGTTTTCTGCTTCTGCTTCCTCCAATACTTTTTCGGGGCTTTTGCCTTCAATCATATCAAGGTGCATATGAGTATCAATAAAATAAGTTTTGATTTCTTCCAGTACATTTTCCGACATTAAACCGCTCCTGATTCGAATAACAAATTATATATTAGTTGAATTGGAAAGTTAAAAAACTTAAAAAAACAGGATCATAAAAGAAAATTTTTAAAAGAAAATCATCAGGCTTCCTTGATTCTTGGAAATAATATTTCCCTGCTTCCCAATTTTGTTTTACCTTCAAAAATTCCCCAATGTCCGTCCTTATCCAAATTGAAGTCATGAATATCTCTTTTTATGCCTATCTGTGAAAATATTTTTGAGCAAGTTTGGGGGATGATGGGTATAAGCATCAAGGTTGACAGTCTTAACGACTCGATAAGCGTATATAGGATTTCATCCAGCTTTTTAATATTTGCATCCTCGGTGCTCTTTGCGACATTCCATGGCTGACTATCTTCTATGTATTTATTGGCCATATTCACAAGCTCCGATATCTTTGACAGATAGTCGTTGAACCTGAGATCCTTGACGCAGGCAGTCGTATAATCTTTTACTTCTTTCCATTTTCTTTTGAAATCTTCGTTTATATTTGCGTTTGAAGGCACGATTCCGTTTCTATATTTTTCGACCATAACCATCGTCCTTGACAGCAGATTTCCTATGTCGTTGCTTAAATCAGAATTATATCTTCTCACCATGAGCTCGTGCGTAAAAGACCCATCCTGTCCGAAAGTCATTTCCCTCATCAAAAAGTACCTTATCGGTTCCACGCCATAACTTTTCGAAAGATCATCCGGATCAAGTGTTATTCCTTTTGATTTCGATAGCTTTTCCTGTCCGAGCATTACCCAACCATGTACGGCAATATTTTCCGGTAAAGGCAAACCAAGCGACATAAGTATTGCGGGCCAAATGATGGCATGAAATTTTAAAATATCCTTACCGATATGATGCTGGTCGGCAGGCCAATATTTTATAAAAAGATTTTCATCATTCATGCTATATCCAAGTGCCGATATATAATTGATTAAAGCATCAACCCAAACGTAACAAAAATGCTTGCTGTCAAACGGAACCGGTACTCCCCATTTTACGGTTGTCCTCGATATGCTAATATCTTTTAGCCCTTGGTTTAAAATACCAAGTACCTCATTTTTTCTTGTTTCCGGACAAATAAAGTCAGGATTTTCCTGAATATGTTTAAAAATTGCATCCTGATATTTTGACAGTTTGAAGAAATAATTTTCTTCTTTTACGTATTCGACTTCCCTTCCGCACTCAGGGCATTTTCCGTCTACTATTTGCGCATCAGTAAAAAAAGTTTCATCCGGTATGCAATACCAGCCCTCGTAATTTCCTTTATATAAATCCCCGTTTTCCTTTAACTTGACAAGTATATTTTGGACTACTTTTTCATGATTTTCATCCGTAGTTCTTATATAAGAATCATTGCTTATTTCATACAAAGCAAGGAGTCTTTTCATATCGGCAGACATCAAATCCACGAATTCCTGAGAACTTATATTTTTTGCTTGCGCAATTTTTTCAATTTTCTGCCCATGTTCATCAGCTCCTGTCAGAAAATAAACGTCATAGCCTTCCAGCCTTTTAAAACGTGCAACCACATCTGCAAGAATGGCTTCGTAAAAAAATCCCAAATGAAGTTTACTGTTCATGTAAGGAATTGCAGTCGTTATATAAAATTTATTGTTTTTATCTCCCATATTTTACCCTCGAATACCAGATCTATCGATGCATATTTTTTGCATATGTATCGTTGATAAGTTAAGCTTATGCTTTTTTTCTTTGACAACGATTTAAAATCCAAACAAACATCATGATTAAAAAAAATCATTAAAAATGAACTATAGCATAAAAATCGATTAATTTTAAAACCTATTTAATTTAAAACCTATTTAATTTTATGGAAATGTCATATAATTTTCTTCTGCTGATTTCATATCTTTTCAT
>JAQUMQ010000188.1 GCA_028718045.1 Actinomycetota bacterium | reverse complement strand
ACGATGATCCTGGATTACCTCAGCTTGAACATACTCTCCAAAAGTATCCCAATCTCATTATATTCGGACATGGTCCCATATTCTGGTCGGCAATTGGAAAACTGGATACTCCGGGAGAAAGAGGTTACATATATCGTTATGACGGAGAACAAATCGGCAGGCTTCCTACCGGACCAATAAAAGAAGAGGGGGTAGTTCCTAAACTGCTTAGGAGATATCCGAATTTACATGGCGATCTATCGGATTTCACGCCTTTAAATGCATTGTCACGCGACTTGAATTATGGGCCAAAATTTCTCGATGAGTTCCAAGACAGACTTTTGTTTGGGACAGATTTGATTACCACATCAGATCAAGTAGGAATTATAAGGCTTTTGATGGATTGGCTGGAAGAAAAAAAAATCAGCAAAACTATTTTTAATAAAATTGCAAGAGAAAATGCCATTAAGCTTTTTTCATTATAAGTGGTGGTCAAAAATGGATAAAATAACTTTAAAGGAGATAGCAAAAATTGCGGATTGTTCAATAAAGACCGTGTCCAGGGCTTTGAATGATTATCCCGATATCAATATCGATACAAAGAAAAAGATATTAAAAATTGTAAAAGACAACAATTATACGCCTAATCTTATTGCAAAAAGCTTGAGAAGCAAAAAAAGCTATGTCGTTGGTTATATAATCTCTGAAACGATGAATGAATTTTTTTGGAATGTGGCATTTGCTATAGAAAAAGAGTTAAGAAAACATAATTATAGTATTTTGACTTCATTTTCTGATAATAATCCTGAACTTGAGGCAGAAGCATTAAAATTGCTGGTTTCCAGACAGGTGGACGGTATCATTTTAGCAGCGATCGGAAAACGTTATAAATATGTAAAAGAAATTATCGAGCAGTTGAAAATACCTTATGTAATAGTTGACAGTAAGATAGAGGGATTAAAAGGTAATTTCGTTCTTCATGACAATAGAAATGGAGCATTCTTGTTAACGGAACATCTAATAAAACATGGTTATGAAAATATCGCTTGCATCGCGGGGGATACGGAGGAATTTACCGGTAAGGAAAGATTGCAGGGTTATTTAGATGCACTAAAAAAATACGATATTCCGTTCAATAAAGAATTGGTAAGAATTTCGAATTGGAAAATTCGGGGCGGCTATGATTCAACAATGAACTTATTTGAAGATTCTAAAATAAAACCAAGAGCAATATTCATTTCAAATTCAGTAATGGCTATGGGAACCGTAAAAGCATTGAGAGAAATGAAATTATCGATTCCTGAAGAAGTAGCTCTTGTTTCGTTTGATAATCTAAGCTTTATTGAATCCATGAGTGTTCCTTTGACGACTTTGGAAAAGATAGATAATAAAATCGGAGAAACTGCTGCAAGGATGATTTACGAAAAAATAATAGAAAAAGATAATAAAAAAATTGAAGAAATTCATATAAAAGCAGGATTAGTTGTTAGAGAATCCTGTGGTTGCAATGAAAGGATGACATAAATGATTTTAGAAATTAAAACAGAAGAAAGACAAAAAAGAATAAGAGAAATTCAACATGAATTAGCAAATAGAAATCTCGATGCCTATCTCGTACATTCAACTCAATCTGAATTTGCAAGTGTTTTTTATCTTAGTAATCATACCTGTGTGTGGGAGACTCTTGGTGTTTTGATTCCAAGGGAAGGGGATGCGATACTGCTTATTGGTCCTGAAGCTGAACCATATGCCCAAAGCAGAAGCAGCATTAAAAGAATCGTAAAAATGATCGAATATAGGGAATCTGCCGAACCCGATTATCCTGGTATACCGGTCGGAAACTTTAAAGATTTATTTAATGAAATCAGCGTTGGAAAAGGTATAAAAAGATTGGGTCTTGGAGATTATGCCATAACGCCTCTGCCTGTTTATAATTCCATAAAAGACGCTCTGCCTGAAGATGCAGAGATAGTAAAAGCAGATGATATAATATCCAATCTTAGAATCATAAAAAGCGAAAACGAAATAACGTTATTGAAAAAAGCACATGAAATTACGGAAAAGGTACTGGATGAGATTTTGGGGAAGATTAAACCAGGCCTTACTGAAAAAGAAGTCGTTGGCATGGTTTTGGAATCGATATACAGAAATGGTGCCGAATGTGAAGCATTTCCACAGTATGTTTTCAGCGGTTCAAATACGAGAAATGCTATTTCTAAGACAACTTACAAAAAACTTGAAAGAAATGAAATCATCCAGATTAATATTGGTGCACAGTATAGCGGATATACGTCTGCCGTTGGAAGACCTTTAGTAATAGGTAAAATGACTGCAGATATGAAAAGGAATGTGCAGTTTGGATTGGAAGCGCACCGTAAAACTTACGAGTGGATAAGAGAAGGTGCCAATGCCGGAGGTATTGCAAAAAAATATTTGGACTTCTTTAATAAAAATGGCTTTGGTAAAAATTATCTTTACGGACCTTGTCACGGAACAGGTATTTTTGAAGTTGAAAAACCATGGATGGAGACAAATTCAGATTATCAATTGAAAGAGAATATGACATTTATGGCCGATACTTTTTTTAGCGCATCCGATTATGGATTCAGATGGGAAGACGGATTTAGAGTCACTAAAAATGGAGTGGAAGAATTTTCAAACAAATGGCAGACAATAATAGAGTTATAAAAAATGGAGGTGAGGCGATGTGTTAATAAAAATCCACAATGAGTAAAGGAGGTGATTTGATATCAAAAAAAGATTTGTCAGAAGCTAGAATTGGGCGAGCTTAATAAACAAATCTTCCCAAGATCTTATAATTTTATTGAATTGTTTGATAGAAGGAATTGAGATGAAAAGAATTTTTATTTTAATTATTATAACGATACTTTCTATTTCGATACTTTCAGTATTTTCACTTTCAGGCTGCAAAGGCGCAAGCGAAGAAGCCACTGTTCCGGAAGCGGAACAAACCAAAGAAACATCAAAAGCACAGGCTGAAGCCAGCGAAACCAAAGATACTGGAGAAAAGATAAACATCGTATTCTGGTTAGGCGGTCAATGGGATATACCCGAACTTTTTGATTACATGACAAAAATTGCAAATAAATATATGGAGGAAAATCCAAACATAAGCATCGAAGTTGTGAATTTGGCTTCAGAGACTTATTTTGAGCAGTTTTTGGCAGCAGGCGAAGCTAAAACAGGTCCTGATATCGTATTTACATGGCCAGGTGTGTGGACTGTTGAATATGCATGGAAGGGATGGCTAGCTCCACTCGAAGATTATATACCTGCCGAAGAAATGGCACATTACATTAACACCGAAAGTGGCGATGCATGGGAAGGAAAACATTATAGATTTCCTTATTGGCTTAGCGGAAGACCGGTTCTTTACAACAAAACGCTTTTCAGAAAAGCTGGTTTGGATCCCGATAATTTTCCAAAAACCTGGGACGAATTGCTTGATTTATGCGAAACTCTTAAAAATGCTGGTATAACTCCCTGGGGATATGGAGCGGGCACTTACGGAGGAGAGCACTTGTTTGGATTTTTAGGTAATCAGATGATGGATAGCCCGCTTGATATTATAGAGATGTCAATTGGTGAAAACAAAAAGATGACCGATCCCGAGTTCGCGCTTGTTTGGGATAAAATTTACGAGATGTATAATTTAGGTTATTTTCCGGAAGATGTCAGTTCTTTGACTACATGGCAGGGACTTGAATTATTTGAAAAAGGCGAAGCAGCAATGGCATTTATAAGTGAAGTGGCTATTGGAAGAGTATCCAAGGGATTTGGACCCGAAAATGTCGGAGCAGCTATTCCACCCGTATATTCACAAGGTTCACTTGCCGGTAAATATGTTCTGGAAGTGCAGGGTGCATGCATAACTTCATGGTCGAAACACAAACAGGAAGCCGCAGATTTCTTGGTATATCTCCATACTCCAGAAGCAATGGCGCAACAATATCTTGAAACCAAGGCTATTATTCCGGACGACAGATTCGACAAATCAATCATTGCAGATCCTGCTCAACTGGTGAACTATGCTTTAATTGAAGAAAATGGGGTTGCGGACTACA
>JAQUMQ010000187.1 GCA_028718045.1 Actinomycetota bacterium | reverse complement strand
GGATTGAAAGGGAAAACCGTTCTTATTTCAGGCGCTTCGGGAGGAATAGGCTCTGAGATTGCAAGAATATTTGATAACGAAGGAGCAAAGCTTGTATTGACCTATCTTTCGGATAGTAGGGGAGAAAGCGAGATAAAAGAATTGAAAAAAGCCTTAAACGGAGAGCATATCGTCATATCTGCTGATCTGACTGTTGAGAGCGAAGTTGACAAAATATTTTCTGAAGCTGATAAGAAATATGGACGAATTGATGCAATGGTTGCCTGTGCAGGAGTATGGTCGGAAACTAAGTATATAGCAGATAGGACACTTGATGAATGGAATCGTGCTTTTCAGCTTAATTCAACGGCGGATTTTCTTTTGGCGAGAGGATTTTTTAGGAATTTAAGGAAATATCCTGCTGACAATGCATCGGTTGTTTTTATTGGATCAACGGCAGGAGTAATCGGCGAATCGCAACATCATGATTACGCAGCTACAAAAGCAGCAATAATTTTCGGGCTTGCCCAGACATTAAGAGTAGAAATAATAAAATTTGCAAAAAAAGGAAGAGTAAACGTGGTAAATCCAGGCTGGACCGCAACGCCGATAACTTATGAGATGTTAAAAGACAAGCAATTTGTGCATACGATAACGTCGACTATTCCATTAAGAAAAGTGGCAACCCCAAAAGATATTGCTTCATCAGTTGTGTTTTTATCCTCCGATGTACTTGCCGGACATATTACCGGGGAAATCGTCACGGTAGCGGGAGGATTAAAAGATAGACTTTATCATGGCGAACTCAAACAAATTTCCGAAGACCTTAAACCATATTGAAATAATGATTTTTCTGTATTTCAAGATAATATAAAAAAAGCCCTTAAGTCATTAAACGGATAATTGAATCAGGTCGAGTTTTAATCTTTTATATGAGGAGTCAAATAAAACAATGAATTTTATAAAAGAAGTTATAATGGAGTTGAGCAAAATTCGTGAAACTTAATAATTTATTTAGCCCAATTAATTTAGGTAAACTGGAACTTAAAAATAGAATAGTTTTTGCGCCGATAGGTATTGGTGCATATAATGATGATGAAACCGTCAATTCTACTTACTTTCCTTTCATACAAGAGCGTGCGAAAGAAACAGCGCTCATAATTACTCAAGGGACTAGACCTTCTTTAAAATATGGAGGGGTAAAAATCATTGGTACGTATGATGATAAGTTTATCCCAAGTTTATCTAAGTTTGCAGAATCTGCTCATAGAAATGGAGCAAAAATATTCATACAATCGGTTATTATCGGTGGTAACGATCCACTTGGAGGTTATGCTCCATCGGTACTTGATTTGCCTCTTTATAAAGATAAATGGGGTAGGGGAAATATGAATCTGCCGAAAGAATTGAAAATTCATGAAATAAAGGAAATCATAGAAGAGTTCGCACAAGGTGCAAGGAGATCAAGAGAAGCTGGTTTTGATGGAATTGAAATTCATGGTGCTTATGGATATCTTATTTCGGAGTTCATATGTCCTGCTACCAACATAAGGACAGACGAATATGGCGGAAGTTTTGAGAATAGAATGAGGTTTCCGATAGAAATCATAAAAAGAATCAAAGAAGTTTGCGGTGATGATTTTCCAATTGGCTTTAAATTCAATGCTTACCAGGATATAAAACCGGAGGGAATTGATGAAGAACTTGGTGTAAAAATTGCTCAAAGAATAGCAAAAGAAGGGGTCGTATATTTACACGAAGTATCCATGGGAGAAGATGTCATGCTTATGGCTTTAAGTAAATATCCGTCGATGCCTACCATGTATCAACCTGGAAATACAACCGTACTTCTAGCTCAGAATCTAAAAAAACATATAAAAAGCATACCTGTCGTTGCTGCTGGTGGAATCTCAAAACCTGACGAAGCAGAAGAAATAATAAGATCGGGTAAAGCGGATATGGTTGCTGTCGGCAGGGCATTGCTTGCCGATCCTCATTGGTCTTATAAGGCTAAGAAACAAATGAGAATCATTCCATGTATAAAATGTCTCGTATGCCATAATGAAGTAGTAAAAAGATCAAAGGTAGCAGTTTGCTCCGTGAATCCATTTCTTTGTAAAGAAACCGAAATACCATTGGTTAAAACAAAAAAACCTAAAAAAATTGTGGTAATAGGAGCGGGACCAGCAGGTATAACTGCAGCCATTACAGCTTCTAAAAGAGGCCATACCGTAATTCTATATGAAAAGCAGAAAGAGATAGGCGGTCAACTTTTATTAGCAAGTAAACCTGATTTTAAATATGAATTTGATAATCTTGTAAATTATTTTAAAGAGGATCTTTTTGATAGTAAGGTTAAGCTTATGTTAAATCAAGAAGCTTTTCCTGAAGTTGTAAGAAAGGAGTCTCCCGATGTTCTGATCTTTGCAGCAGGTGCGGAACCTATTATACCTGATGTAAAGGGAATAAATAATACAAATGTGATTTCTGCTGTTGACTTTCTTAGAAACGGCAAGGAATTAAAAAATAATAATGTAATTGTAGTTGGCGGTGGCGAGGTGGGCTGCGAAATTGCATTATTAGTCAAAAGAAAGGGGAACAGCGTAACCATAGTTGAGGCACTTAATGAGCTTATGTTATTGGAAGAGATAAAATATCATACTATGGTGCTAGAAAGAATGTTAAAACAAGAAGACGTAAAAATTTATACGAATTCAAAGGTAGCAGAAATAAGCGACGATTTTGTAGAAATAACTGATTCGGCATCCAAAACTATCAGATTGCCATTAGATTTTGTGATTTTTTCTGTCGGATTTAAAATTCCAAAACAGAAAATCAATATTTTCAAAGATTTGTGTAAAGAATTTTATGCAATAGGAGACTCAAAAAAACCAGATAGGATAAGAGAAGCTGTTTATGAAGGAAGCAGGATAGGACGTTTGATATGAGAAAAACGGGAAATACTTTCAAAGCCAATTGGCTAAACTGTATTTTATATATAAATATTTGAATTAGGTAAGTGAAAATTTATAAAAATTTATTTTTTAGTTATATCACGATATTTATATCACTATATATGTATTAAGCAAAAATTGGAATAGCCAAAGAATGAACGATAGATTATTTTTTAATTGGAATTTCCGAAGGAGGAGAAACTGATGCTTAGAAAAGCTGGTTTAAAGATTGTAGGAGTAAACGTCGTAAAGTGGGGACTTATCGGTTCCGGAGATTTTGCGCAACTATATGCCAAAATTTTTAATGGTCTTCCCAATGTTGACTTGGTTTCTATTTATTCACGAACAGAAGAAAATGCAAAGAGAGCCGCCAAGGAATATGGTATTCCAAAATGGTATACAAATTATGAAAAACTAATAAACAGTGACGGTGTCGAAGCAATTGCTGTAGTTAATAATGAGTTATATCATCATGGTCCTGTTATGGCAGCTTTACAAGCAAGAAAACATGTTATTCTGGAAAAGCCAATTGCTCCAAGCCTCAAGGAGGCTGATGAAATGATTGAAGCAGCAAAAAAAACAGATAAATTATTTTTAGTTGCTCATATACTTCCTTTTCATACAAATTTTGCTATGGCTAAAACTGAAATTGATAAAGGCGTTGTTGGTGAAATTTGCTCTATTTATGCAAGAAGGAATGCACCGGCAAAATGGGGCGCAGAAATTCAAAAACGTTCATCAGCAATATATGACGAAATGATCCATGATGTAGAGTGTGTGCTTTGGTTTACAAACAATATGTTTAAATTAAAGAAAGTATATGCTCAAACCAAAAACGTAAGAGGTCTCTTGAAACCCGATATCTGTTGGGCAATGCTTACTTTTGATAACGGTATGATTGTCACTCTTGAAGCAAACTGGTTTTTACCTGACAATACTCCGTATAATTCTGCTATGGAATCACGAATGGAAATACATGGAAATAAAGGAATGATCTATATCGATCTAGGATCGCAGGGTCTTGCTATAAATGATGAAAAGGGATGGAGAACTCCGGATACAACGTGGTGGCCGGAAAAATTAGGAAGGATTGAGGGTGCTTTAGGTGATGAAATAAGATATTTTGCTGATTTTGTAAT
>JAQUMQ010000186.1 GCA_028718045.1 Actinomycetota bacterium | reverse complement strand
AAAGCAAGAATATATAAATCGATATTCGGGCCTGTCCCTCTTGCAAGCATAAAAGGGAAAAAAGTCATAATCGCTATGACGGCAAATAGCATAATAGAAGATAAAATAAAAAATTATGTCGAGGAAAATTATCAATGCCGGGTATCTGGCATAACCTTTAATTTATCAAACCGCCCGCTTCTTAAAAAAGATCTTTATTCCTTTACAAACTTTGATGCCGTTCTTACAGAATTAAAGGCAGCATCAGTCGATGTGGTTACCGATTTTGCAATAAGATCCGGCAAAGAAGTGATTTATATGAATAATAGCTTGATTGTGGTTGATGACGAAAGGATTCTTGTCAAAGATCTAAAAGATATGTATAGCGACATTAAAATAAATAAGAATTAGTTAAGGAAATTATATGCCTGGTAAAAGTCAAGAATTTAAAATGATAGTAATATCTGACGGCAAAAAAGGAGGTCTTCCTTTTTCAAAGGGGATTCTTGCCAATTCTATAGCAATAACTGGTCTTGACATGATTATATCTCACGAAATTGCCCTTGATATACAGGAGTATCTTTTCGAAAATAAAGTTTCTTCCATTTCGCTCGAAGAATTAAGAGCCTTTGTATTTAGATTTATAAAAGAAGAGGTAAGTATTGAGTATGCCGAAAAGTACCTGCTATGGCAATCCGTAGGGAAATTAAAAAAACCCATAATAATGCTCATAGGAGGATCTACGGGCGCAGGCAAATCAACGGTTGCGACGATGATCGCAAACAGGCTCAATATTTCAAGAGTTGTTTCAACCGATGCGATAAGAGAGATAATGAGGACTTCCATCTCCGACAAGCTTATAAGACCTCTCCAAGGTTCTTCATATAATGCTTACAAATATTTGTCGCTTCCCCCCATAGGGGTAGACCCCATAATACTTGGCTTCAGAGAGCAGGTTATGGCGGTAAACGTAGGTATTGAAGCTATAATAAAAAGAAGCGTTGAAGAAAAAATTGATACGATCATAGAAGGCGCTCATATTGTTCCCGGATTTCTCGATATAAAAGAGTTTTATGAAAAGGCGCTTATAGAAAATTTTGTTATAATCGTCGGAGACGAAGACGTACACAGAGAACATTTTATAAGAAGGACATATGAAACGCAAGGCTCAAGACCGATAAAAAGATATTTAAAATATTTGAAAAATATCAGGCTTATTCAAAAGTATATCGAGGAACTGGCTGAGAAAAACAAGGTAAAAATAATAGACAATAATAATCTGGATCATACGATAAACGAAGTAATGGATTTAATGTTTCAGAGAGTGAAGAAGGAATTTTCCATTCATAAGTCTTAACTTAATCGATAGTAAACTCTTGCAAAATTTCTTTTTTGCCATTTAGGTAAATACAAACCAAGTAATTGCCACATTCATACTTTCCATTTTTGCACGCCAAAGAAATTTTTAAAAAACCTGAACCATTATCCGTGTTTTTAATAATATTTTCTTGAATAAGCGATAATTTATTATCATTTGTTTTTTTATACCATGATATTTCGATTTTTCCATTTTTTTTCATTTTGCTTAATTCCATTATCATGATAATTTCCCTCGTTCTGTCGCTAAATGATTTTTTATTTTTTGCTGTGTCGCTACCGTCCTGCGTCAGCATGATGCTTTTAATTTCGGAAGGTTGTTTATAAAAATAAAAAAATATGGATGCAAATATAAGCGTAAGCACTATCAATATAGCTGCTATTTTAATATTCATTTTTTACCGGTGCTACCTTCATTACGATTTTTTTGATCATTTATTTTTTTAGCTAAAAACAAGGTTATTTTAAAATTAGTTATAAATCAAGCAATAAGAATTGGCTAATTTAAGCTTTTTTATTAATTTTTTATTTTCTTTCGTTTTTGATTTGACTAAATCTGTTTAATAATATATATTTTTTAAATTATTTTAAGGAGGAATTGTATTAAATATGCCTATCTATAGTTATAAATGCAATAATTGCGGAAAAATTTTTGAAAAATTTGAAAAATCAAGCAACCAAAATAAAGTATTTTGCACTGATTGTGCAAGCGAAGCATTAAGGATATTTTCCCCTGTCGGTATTGTTTTTAAAGGAAAAGGATTTTATTCAACGGATTACGGTTCAAAGAATGCTAAAATAGCCTCAGAAGCTACAAATGAAAAACCGGCTGATAAAAAAACTGAAAGTGAAACGAAGAAAGAAGAAACCACTAAAAAAGACGGCAAGACTGAAGTTAAGAAATCTTAATTATTCAAACGCTGCTCAATCTCTCGACCGTGTATTATTTTTGAAATAAAGATATTATAATTAAAAAATGACATTTTTATTGATTTTTTCATTTATTTTAGCCATTCTTCATGTTTTTAGTCTCAGAACTTTGTTTAAAACAAAAACAGAAGAAGTGATTGTCGAAAGCGTAAAAAAAGTTGAAGACATCTCATTTTCAGATAAAAAACTTGGAGGTTTTTCATTAAGCTTATTATTTCCGGTATTTATTATTTTTGTTTTAAGTTGCATCGAGATAGGATATTTTGTTTTTGCGGTACTGATATTGAGGGATTATATTCTTATTACAGGCGCATCGATATTAATAGGTTATAATTTATACGCATTGATCAAATTTTTTCCCAAACTGAAATTATTTTTTAAAAATCCGATTGAATATTTCAAGGAAAAAACAGACAAATTCGATAATGTCGTAAGCTATGTCATGGCTGTTCTCGAAATAGTTTTTTGTGTTTATGTGATCATAAAAATTTTTATAAAATATAATTATTATTAAGAACAATCAAATCGGATTGTCAAAACAAACAAACCGCTGTTTGCGATATCTTATATTTATATTAATAATCATGGATCGAATTGTTAAATTGCAATGGTATCGTTTAAGTTACATACGGAAATTTACTGCATATGACACATAAGTATTTGGTAATCCATGCTTTAGGTCGGAGATGATATGAAAGCGGCTTTTAACCGAATCAGAATAAAAATTAAGTAAAAACGGAAAGAATATTTTATGAATTTTACAATTCCGGCAGGTATAAAAATATATAAAGTAAGTGAGTTAAATTTCGAAATTAAAAACGAAATCGAAAACTCTTATTTTAATATATGGATAGAAGGTGAAATATCCAACTTCGCATATCCGAATAACAAACATATGTATTTTTCGCTTGTAGATGATGTTTCCATGATTAAAGTTGCTATGTTTGAAAATAATTGCAAGAACCTGGTTTTTAAAGTAGAAGACGGTTTGCATGTTTATGTAAATGGATATGTAAGTATTTATGACAAAAGAAGCGAGTACCAGATCATAGCAAATAATATAATTCCCATCAAAAAAGGCAGTTTGATGCTTGCTTTTGAGCAACTCAAGAAAAAGTTGCAGGATTTTGGATTTTTTGACGAAGAAAACAAAAAGTTTATTCCGAGATTGCCTTCGAAAATTGGCGTTATAACTTCAAAAAGCGGATCTGTAATAAGAGATATAATAAAAATTTTAAACAAAAGATATGGTAATTACCACTTGATTATCAGAAACACACCTGTGCAAGGATATAATGCATCTGAGGAAATTTGTGCGGCTATCGATGATTTTGAAGAATATCGCGTAGATGTGATAATAATAGCCAGAGGCGGAGGTTCTTTCGAGGATCTTGCACCATTTAATGACGAGAAACTTGCTAAAAGGATTTTTAATTGCGCGATACCGATAATTTCGGGAGTCGGACACCAGACAGATTTTACAATTTGTGATTTTGTTGCGGATAAAAGAGCAGCTACGCCGACGCATGCAGCCGAACTTGTGATTTTAAATAAAAAAGATGAGATATTTAAAATAAGAAAGGATACCGAAAAACTTTTTAATTTGATTTTGCAAAAAACATCATTATGTAAAAAAGAGTTAAAAACTTTAAAAGATAAAAAAGTTTTTAAGCAGCCCGAAACAATACTAAATTTTTTATGGCAGTATTATGATCATATAAATACGGATTTGAAAAATAATTACAAGAACATAGTTAAATTAAGCGAAAGCAGATTTAAGATAACC
>JAQUMQ010000185.1 GCA_028718045.1 Actinomycetota bacterium | reverse complement strand
AAAGCCGCAAAGGAACTGGATTATGAACCAGAATGGACAGCAAGGAGTTTAAGACTTCGCAAAACAAACATAATAGGAGTCATAATCCCGAATGTCGCAGATTATTTTTTCTCGAGTATCGTGCTTGGCGTAGAAAAGTATTTCAGAACCAAGGAAAAAAATATCATTCTTTTTAATACAAGCTCAAACGAAGAAATTGAAAAAAAACTAATAAGACTCGCTATTGCTAAAAGAGTCGAAGGAATAGTTCTCGCAACCATCAGCAAGAATGTGAAAGAAATCGAAAAATTTATAAATACTTTCGAAATACCTATAGTAGTGGTTGACAATAAAATAGATCTTGAAAATGTGGATTTTGTTTTGAGCGATGATGTAGGAGGTTCAAAAAAGCTTATAGAACACTTGATAGAAGTTCACGGAATCGAAAAAATTGCATGTATAAGCGGACCAATGGATGAGTCTAGCGGATATGATAAATTGATGGGCTATAAAAGTGCGTTGATCGATAACGGAATCGAAGTTAACGAAGACTATATAAAGGTAGCGAACTGGAAGAAAAAAGAGGCTTATGATGCCACAAAAGAACTTTTTTCGATGAAAGACAAACCACGGGCAATATATTGTGCTAATGCCAACATGCTTATAGGATGTCTCAGATATTTAAATGAATATAACATTAATGTGCCCGATGGTGTTGCGGTAATCACATTTGATGATTACGATTATGTATCTGCCTTTAATCCTCCGGTTACAGCTTTGGCAAGAATCGACATCAAGATGGGAGAATCTGCCGCAAGTATGCTTTTTGAGAGGATAACGAATAAAAACATTAAATACAGAACCAGGATAATCAGCTCAGATCTTATCGTTAGAAAGTCTTGCGGATGCAAATAAAATAGAACGAGAATTGGGTTTAATTTTAAAAAAATTAGGGACTGGAATCCCTAATAACTAATTGAGGTTCAACAATAATTTTATGACTGCTAATATTCTTTTTTTCAATTATACTAATTAGCAATTTAAATGCTCTGGAACCCATTTCATATTTAGGTTGCCCGACAGTTGTAATAGATGGAATGTAGTCTGAAGATAGTTCAATATTATCAAATCCTATTACCTCCAGAGAGTCTGGAATTTTGATATTCTTAGAATGGGCGGCTTTAATGACTTCGATGGCCATAATATCATTAGCAGTTATTATTCCTTCCGGCCTGTCTTTGGATTCGACTAGTTTTGCGATATTGTTATGTCTGCTTTCCATATCAAAATTGCCTAATATAATATATTTCTTATTTATCTTGGCATCATATTCTTTGAAGGCTTTTCTAAATCCAATAAGTTTTTCTTTGGTAGGTATAAAATTCATTGGTCCACCCAGGAAGGCAATTTTTTTTAATCCTTTTTTTAACAAATGCTTTGCTGCAAGATAACCTGCCTTTTTTTCATCAATTCTGACATAGGGAATATCGACATCAACTAAAAATCCGTTAATAAAAACGATCGGGATATTTTTTTTATAAAGATATAAATAGTGCTCAAAATCTCCCTTGTATTTACTCATTTCTGTAGAGATGAATATTATTCCATCAACATGTTTTTCTAACAAATTTTTTACAAATTTGGATTCTTTTTCTACATCAGAATCGGTATTACCTAGAAATACAGTATAATTTTTTTCGAAAGCCTTGTCTCCGATACCTTTAGCCATTTCAGAAAATACCGGATTTATTATTTCTGGTATAAGCAACCCAATAGTCTTACTGTTTTTCTTAACTAAGTTTCTAGCAAAAAAATTTGGTTGATAATCTAATTTCTCAATTATTTTTAGGATATTTTCCCTGGTTTCAGGTTTGACCAATTTACTTTTATTTAAGACTCTGGAGACCGTACCGATCCCCACGCCAGCTTTTTTTGCTATATCATAAATTGAATATTTCTTTTTCTTAACCATTTTAATTTTAATACTTGAAATAGTCCTGATTTAATGTATAATTATTATCCGATATGGAAACGCTTCCATTGTAACATAAAATCCGCTTCTGTAGAAAGAAAAATTTTTAGTAAAAGTGGAAGCCCTTCCATTTTAAATAAATTAATATTTGGTATCAAAAGGAGGTTTAATTTGCCTTTCTGTTTGGCTTATGTGTTTTAATTTTAAAGTAAGAAATATTATTAATAAAATTTATAACTTTATTAAGATAGGAGGAAAGATGAATAAAAAATTAAAACTAGTAGATAAATTACTTATTGTTTTTATTTGCCTTTGTGTAGCTTTGACATTTTCTTTTGTTGGGTGCAAAAAAGAAATAGCAAAAACTGAAGAAACAACAGTGGAAACAGAAGAAGTATCGGAAGAAGAAGAAACAACAACGGAAACAGAGAAGGGAACAGAAGCAGAGACGACAATAGAAGAAAGTATAACATACGACAATAATGTTTCTGTAAATAATGGTGAAGAAATTACGTTGGATGTTTGGTATTCTTCATCTGGATGGTATGAAAAATGGATAGAAGAATATTCAAAAATACATCCAAATGTTAAATGGAATAAGGTACAAACATCTGGTGCTGATTTATCAAAATTATTCTTAGCATTGCAAAGTGGGGAAAATATTGATCTTTATGAACCACATAATCAATTTTTGGCTGAAATAATTCCAAATACGGAACCATTTCCAGAAGATATATTTCCTTTAAACTTATATAGAAAAGAATTTATGATGATTGATGAAAATTTAATTGACGGAAAGATGTATTTTATTCCGGCGAATGTAATGACTGTTGGCATGGTTTACAACAAAAAAATATGGGAAGATGCTGGCTTAACTAATGACGATATTACGACAACTTGGGAAGAGCTGGTAAAATTATCAAAATTATTGACTGTAAAGGATGATAAAGGAAAAATTACAGTTTGCGGTTTCTGTATTAATACATTTACGCCTTATATCTGGATAGCAATGCAGTATCATCAAGGCAGATTCTTATTTAGCAAAGATGGCAAGACTGCAAACATCAATACGCCTGAAGGTGAAAAAGCTGCACAATATCTTTTTGACTTGTATTATGAGCATAATGTTGGAGATATTGGATTTCCTGCAGCATTTGAAACATTCGGTAATCAAAAAACAGCAATATCATATGCTTGGGGATGGATGGATGGATATCTTAAATACACTTTCCCGGATCTTGAATTTGGATGGTTTAAGATACCAACATTTGATGGCAATGTACCGCCTGCATATGATAGATCAAACGTTCAGTTAGTAGGAGCAGTAGCAGCTAAAACTACAGCTAAAGAGAAAGCAGTAGCTTTCGATTTTCTAAAATATATAGCGGCTAATGATGAAGCTATGATAGAGTTTGCTCTTTATAGTGGTGGGGCACCCACAAAATACTCAATAATGAAAAGTCCACAGATACAAGAGAATGAAGCTATAAAAATTCAGATGGAACAAGTAGATAAAACAATATGGCCCGGTGCTATACCAGATATCTATATGGCAGACCTCACAAAGTATCTTGATGAAGTTCTATTAATTGATAAAAAGCCTGTTTCAGAAGTATTGAAAGAACTACAAGAACTTGTTGATACAGATTTACAAGATGTAGAATTTGATTCGTTTGAAGGTTTGTATAAATATGCAGATGAACTTAGATATTAAAAAAAGAATATTTACATGAATGAATAATGAACCTAAAGAAAAACGAAAATATATCTATAATACTTGTGACTTTGATATCATTAGCAATATTCTATAGCCTTTTTCTGATTTATCCCATAATACACCAGTTTATAGGAAGTTTTTTTGACTGGAATCCACTAATTGAAAAATTTAATTTTGTGGGCTTAAAAAATTATATTAGAGTTTTTAATGATAAAATATTCTGGAAATCACTATTAAATACTATCTTTTTTACGATAGTAGTCCTGTTTTCAAGGACCATATTAGGTCTTGTAATTGCAGTTTTAATTAATAATATAAAACATTTGAAGGCTTTTTTCAGAACTGCTTATTTTATACCCGTTATTACATCTATGGTAGCAGTATCACTTGTATGGAAATGGATGTATGATC
>JAQUMQ010000184.1 GCA_028718045.1 Actinomycetota bacterium | reverse complement strand
GATGGTGAATGGGCGCCATTTTAAAAACACGTTTCTTAAATATTTTAAACCACACAACCTGTATCACAACGGATAATGCTTCCGCCACAAATATACCGGCTATGACAAAAAGCAGTATTTCCTGCTTGAGAAGTATGGCAACTGTTGCGATCAGCCCGCCAAGGCTGAATGCACCCGTATCACCCATAAATATCTCTGCGGGAGAAGTATTCCACCATAAAAACACGACACAAGCTGCAATGGCGCTTCCGCAAAGCACCGCTATATCAATATCGTATTTTATGTTAAAAACAGTCCATTCAAGAAAAGAAATAAACACGAAAACGGCAAGAACTATTACCGAAGTTCCGGCAGCAAGACCGTCCAGCCCATCCGTCAGATTAACCGAATTTGTGGCAAACATTATAATAAAAATAACAATTAAATAATACCAGTAACCGACATCGAAAACCCGACCGGTAAGCGGAATGCTGATCGTAGTCGGAAAATGCAATATGAATTTTGTAAATATTATAAAATAAATGCATATTATCGTCAGAAGACCTATTTTGACCCAGCCTCTTAGTCCGAGATTCCTGTGCTTTTTAAATCCGATATAGTCATCAATAAACCCTATTATTCCGCATAATATGAAAATAGACAACGCAAAGACTCCTTCCAGGCTAAATTCATCATGCCTGTAATATTTTATGAGGCTTACAGCTACATAAGATATGCCTCCCGCTATGATAAAAGCAATTCCGCCCATAGTGGGTGTTCCTGCTTTTACCGAGTGAGACTTGGGTCCATCGGATCTTATGCTTTTGCCGATATGTCTTTTCTTTTGAAAATTTATTAATGAAATTGTTACAAAAACCGAAATAACGCCGCTGATTACAATCGAAAGGAATATCCAATTCATTTTTTATCTTCCTAAATATAATCTATTATATTTTCCATTTTATTTGCTCTTGATCCTTTTATAAGTACGGCATCGCCGCTTTTTATGATTTTTTCAATTTCAAGTAACAAGTGCTCTTTTTTCTTAAAATAATGTATTTCTTTACATGGTTTGACTGACTGCGAAAACTTACCGCATATGCCGGCCGACTTTTCTCCCAACGCAATCAATACGTCGATTTCTTTGACGGCAAGATAATGTCCTATTTCTTCGTGCATTTCTTTTGATGCTCTTCCAAGTTCCAGCATATCGCCTATGATTGCCACGCTTCTTCTTTTTTGATTCTTTGCTATTATGCTTAAAGAATCGACGGCACTTTTTAACGATAAAGGATTCGCATTATAACAATCGTTTAATATCAATTTACCTTCTTTTTCAATTATTTCCATACGCAAAGCTTCGGAAGTCGTTTCGCCAATCGCATCTTTTATTTTTTCCGGTTCAACGCCAAAATAAAGAGCCGTGCTTGCTGCAAGAAGTGCGTTATAAACGTTGTGATAACCAGGGATATTCAAACCGATTCTTGTTATTTTTTTATCGTAATAATTCAAATCAAAGCTATAAACCGCAAATTTATCGTTTTTACAATTTGAAAAATTATATTTAAAACCATTTCCCTTTCCGCACTTTAACACTTTGCATTTCACATTCTTTTCCACTAAATCAGCATAAGCATCGTCTCCGTTTAAAAATAAAATCCCTTTGCTTTCATTGATTGTTTTTCCGATTTCAGCTTTCGCAAGAGCAATTTCGTCAATATTTTTAAAGAATTCCAAGTGCGAAGGTCCGATGCCGGTTATGATGCCGTAATTTAAATTACAGATTTCGGAAAGCCTGGCTATTTGTCCTTTTGCTCTCATTCCTAATTCTGCGATAAAGTACATGGTATCTTTATTTACATCAAAAATGGTTTTCGGGATCCCTATTTCGTTGTTGTAATTTTTTTTCGTAAATACCGTATTTGAAACTTTCTTCAATATGTTTACCAGAAAATTTTTGGTTGATGTTTTTCCGGCACTTCCGGTTATACCAATTGATTTTGCTTTGAATTTTTTTAAATAACCTTTGGCAACATTTCCCAGGAATTCAACGGTATCACCCGATTCCAAAATCAAAACAGAAGGATAGTTGCGATTTGCAAAACTTACGAGATTTTTTTTATCATCATAATTTGAATCATAAACAAAACCTTTGACTCCTGTCTTTAATGCATCGACAATAAAGACATGGCCGTCATAGTTTTCTCCTTTTATCGGTATGAAAAAATCATCGCTAACCGTTATCCTGCTGTCGGTAGAAAAATTTGATACTACGGAGTCCGGACTACCTGAAATCAGCTTTGATTTTGTCCAGCTTAAAATTTCTTTTGTCGATATACTTTCCATGTTATTTTCTGGCAGATGCCCAATCTTTTACAATTTTTTGATCGCTGAAATGAATTCTGTAACCGTCGAATTCCTGATAATCCTCATGACCTTTACCTGCAATGACAACTATATCTTTTTTATGCGCCATATCCAATGCCTCGATGATAGCTTTCTTCCTGTCGGAAATTTTTTTATAACTTTTACTGCATCTACCTGCCGTCATGCCAGCCTCGATCATTTCCATAATTGAATCAGGATCCTCGGTTCTCGGATTATCAGAAGTAATAAATACATAATCCGAAATATCTCCTGCGATATCGCCCATCACCTTTCTCTTAGTTTTGTCCCTGTCTCCGCCGCAACCAAAAACTGTAATAAGCTTTGAATTCGGTTCTAATAAATATTTTGCAGTTTTAAGCACATTTTCAAGACCATCCGGGGTGTGCGCATAATCCACTATTACCGTAAAATCTCTTACTTCCATTATTTTTTCAAATCTTCCACTTACTCCGCTTATTAAATTTATGCCTTCCCTAATGAAATCGATGTCTATACCTAAAAAAATACATATACCTATGGAAGCAAGTATATTATAAACATTGAAATAACCTGACATAGCGGATTTTATTTTAATCTTTTTACGCCTTTTAACGGTCACGTCCATATCTATTCCGCAAGTATTGCTGACAATGTCGGATGCTTTGATATCCGAGTTGTTAAAATATACGGAAAAGCTCATGACATCCAAATCCGTTATCTTAATCAATTTTTTTCCATAGTTGTCATCAGCATTGATTACGGCTCCTTTCCCGCCAAATGTGTCTCTGTGCTCTTTCAAAAAAAGTTTTTTCTTTACATTAAAATAATCCTCCATACCGGCATGGTAATCAAGATGATCCTGTGTGAGGTTAGTGAATGCAAAATAACTAAAATCCAGGTTATCGACCCTGTGCAAATCCACAGCATGCGAAGATACTTCCATTGTCGAAAATTCGCAGCCTTGATTTATGCTTGCATTGAAAAAATTATTAAGTTCAAGAGATTCTGGGGTTGTCCTGTCGAAAGATATCTTTTTATCAAGGATAAAAGATTCTACTGTTGTTATAAAAGAAGTTTTTTTGCCGGCACTCTTTAAAATTTTATCTATTAAAAAAACTGAAGTCGTTTTTCCGTTCGTTCCTGTAATCCCGGTAAGCGTCAGCTTAGAAGATGGCTTGCCATAAAAAATACTGCTTATAGCAGCAAGAGCGCTCCTGCTATCGGGAACGATTATTTGAGTAATGTCATCGGGAAGTTTGATTTTTCTTTGTGATACGACGACAGATGCGCCATTTTTAACGGCATCGCAAACAAAATCATGGCCGTCCTTTTTAAAACCCGGTATGGCTACAAACAAAAAACTTTTTTTAATTTTTCTGGAATCGTAAGAAATACCTGAAATTTCTTTGTCGGAATATCCATTTATTTCAGATCGATTTATTTCTTTTAGTATCTGAGCTAATTTCATCACGCTTGTTTCGATTTATTTTTTTGTAAATTTATTAAAAAAAAATTATACAACACCGCTTTGGTAAGTTCTATCAAAGAATGAACAAAATAAGAGAAATTAAAAATTTATTTAATTGATCTTATTTAATGCAAACTCAACCAGATCAGAAAAAACAGGAGCGGCAACAGTGCCACCCCATATCGCTTCTGCGTTGCCCTGAGGTTCGTCAACGATAACGATACAGGCAATTTTCGGATCATCATAAGGAGCAAAACCCATAAACGATGTAATGACACGACCTTCATCATAACCCACAC
>JAQUMQ010000183.1 GCA_028718045.1 Actinomycetota bacterium | reverse complement strand
TTTCGAATTTTTTGGAGGTTTTAAGGGATTGATATCATCTACCATTTTAACAAGGAAATGTATTATAAAATAAAAATCTCACCCCGGTATACATTATTAAGAAACGCGATGAGATCTGTCAACATGACAATATTAAAATATTTAATTTTTATCAAATATCTTTTGACTCATTTATCTGCCTGATAACTTAAAAATTATCGAGATGCAATCCCAGCAATAAAAATAATTATCGATATGACACTTATTATGATTGCAGCTATCGAGAATCCTCTTCCTGTTAAGTTCGAATCTTTATTTGAAGTCATAGCAGTGGCGATTATTCCTAGAACTAATGATATTGGACCAAATCCAATCAATGACAACACAAAAGATGTAACAGCAAGGCCACTAAGTGTTTTTATTGGTTTTGCAGGTTGCGTCATTATTTTTGCTTGTTCTGTTGTGTGTTGTGACGCTGGTAATTCTTGCTGTGCGATAGGATGAGTTTGCAAAGATGTATCTTTTTGTCCTTTATCTTGTATTTTTATCTGGCTTCCGCAATAATCACAGGTTTTTTTATCTGTTGAAATTTTAGCACCGCAACTTGGACATTCAAATGACAAGATTTCATCCATTGCTATAGCTTCTCCCTCTTTAATTTTTAATAAAATGAATTTATTTATAAGGAAAATATTAGAAATAAAATAATATAATATCAATTGAATAATAAGATAAAACTATTAAAATATAAATACAATATTTTATATAAATAATTTCTTAAATATTTTATCGTTAGGGGAAGGTGTGTTAAATGGCAGTTATTAACAGGATAAAATATGATGGGCCACCTCAGGGTTATTTTGGAGAAGAAAAGAAATGGCTGGTTTATAAATTCCCAGGAGAAAATTTTGTACTTGGAACCCAGCTTATAGTTAATGCATCGCAAGAGGCTATTTTTTATTACATAGGACAGGTTCTTGATTCTTTTGGTGCGGGAAGGCACACTCTAAGTAAAGGTAACTTGCCGCTTTTGCAGGCTTATGTAAATATTCCTTTTGGATTTAAAACACCTTTCACCTCTGAGGTATATTTTATGAATAAAGCTTCAAAACTTGATATGAAGTGGGGCACGTCAACACCTTTTCATATCCAGGATCCGAAATTTGGGATATTGATTGCATTAAGGTCTTTCGGACAATTTGGAGTTAAAATATCTGATTCCAAAAAGTTCCTGATAGAAATCATCGGTGCTCTTGGAGATCATGATCTTGTAGATCATAGAATTGTGTCAATTTTTTTTAAAGGACTGCTTACAACAAAAATTAAAGATACGATTGCAAATTCAGTTATAAAAAATAAGTTGTCAATTTTTGATATTACGGCATCCATTGATATGATTTCTGAAGAATGTAAAAGTAGAGTTGAAAAAGAATTTGACAGGTTTGGAATTGAAGTAGTCAATTTTTTTATAGAATCGATTAATGTTCCAAACGAAGATGTAAAAAGACTTCGGGATATTCTTGAAAGAAAGGCTGAGTTTACCCAAATCGGAGATGAGAGATATCTTGTAATGAGGCAGCTTGATGTTCTTGAAAAACTGGCAGCAAATCCAGGTGAAGGCGGCACCGGAATGGGTCTGGGTGCAGGCTTAGGTGCAGGTGCAGTGACCGGAAAAACAATGGGGGAAATGTTTAGCGGAATTAGGTCTGAAAGTGCTAAAAAAAGTAAAAGTAATTGTCCGAACTGCGGATATGAAAATATATTTGATGCAACATTCTGCAATAAATGCGGAAAAAGATTAATTGAAGATAAAAAATTGTGTCCAAACTGTTCGAAAGAAAATCTTTCAAGTGCGGTATTTTGCAGTTTTTGCGGTAAACCTTTAGAGGAAAATAAGAAAGCTAATATATGTCCAAAATGTAAATATGAAAATGCAACAGAGGCAATATTCTGCGGAAAGTGTGGAGAAAAATTAATAAAAACCACAAACGGCAGATCCAAGATTTCTAAAAAAAATAAATAACATTATTGCCGGTATCTTTCACAAGCGGTTCGTAATTATCCATTCTGGAATTAATCTAAAACGAAATGAATTTCAAATATTATTGAATCTTATTTTTTCGTTATCATGCTTAATTACTAAATTTCATTTCTTTTGGCATCACGTTTAAAAAGCTTGGCGATGATATTTTTGTTCAATATAATGGCTATCATCAAAGCTGAAACGATACCCAGTATTCCGCCAAACCAGAACGGGGCATTTGAACTTATGCGATCCCACATAATTCCTGCAATGATTGAAGACAAAAGCAAACCGAAACCTTGAAGCATTCCATAAAGGCCAAGGATCGTGCATCTGAAACCTTCCGGCGAGGTTTCAGATATAAACGCTCTTTCTGCGCCACTGATAAAAGCAGTATATGCTCCGTAGGCAACAAAAAGCAAAATCACCGATATTCTTGTTGTTAAAAGAGCAAAACCGATATACACCAGTCCAAAAATCATATAGCCAGGTACAAGAATGGCACTTCTTCCTAATTTATCGGATAGTTTTCCTAAAGGAATGGCAAGAACAGATGCCGAAATATTAAAAATCAAGTATAGAAGTATTGTTTGCGAGGCTGAGAAACCACGCTCCATTGCTTTTAAAAGCAAGAATACGTTTGAAGAATTGCCGATGCAAAAGATAAACATAGCTGAAAGGTAAAGCACAAGCTTGCTATCGAGCTTTATGCCCTTAAGCGTAAATTTTTTATCGACAATCTTTTCGCTTCCATCCTCTTTTACTGCAGCTATGATTAAAACACCGATAATCGCAGGAATGACTGAAAATAAAAAGGCTTTTCTGAATCCGAAGTTGGTGGCAACAAAGATAAATGCCAACAATGCGCCGATGGAAGAGCCGGTCATATCGAGCGTCTTATGCAAGCCAAATGATCTTCCAAGTTTTTTGTCATCGCTTGATTGTGCAACAAGTGCATCGCGAGGTGCCGTACGGATTCCTTTTCCGGTTCTGTCGATGACTCTTGCCACAAGTACTCCTGCCCATGAGGACGACAAAAGTAAAAGTATTTTATAAATCACAGACACCGAATAACCAAAAAAAATGAGCCGTTTCTTATGACGGTATGCGTCTCCCATATAACCGCTGAACACCTTAAGCAAAGAAGCTATGCTTTCCGCAATTCCTTCTACAATTCCTACGATCGCAGGAGTTGCTCCAAGAGTTGATGTTAAAAACAACGGAATGAGCGGATAAACCATTTCCGTACTCATATCGATGAAAAGACTCACAAGGCCTATTAAAGCGACATTTGAAAAAAATTTCGTTTTTGCCTGATTGTCTTTTTCTAAATTTATCATTTACGAATCAATTCATAATCTTGTCTTTTACCGGTTAATATATTTTATTTCAAAATTGCTTAAAATCACACTTGAAAATTCTTTAAAATCGTGTCCTTGCATTTCGGCTGTTTTTTTAATCATGTTTTAACAAAATACCCGTAAACCTTGATTTGCTAGATGTGCAATATGACTATATATTGCAATTTATAATTTGTACCGGCATATATCTTAAAATAAATATCTTAAGTCGCAATATTGAATTATGATATATATTTTTATGCTTATTTTGGAAATAAATTTTGGTATTGGCAAGTTTAATATTTTTGGTAAAATCTATATAAGTAAATAAAATTTTACTAATTTTTAAAATAACTATTTACTTTTTAGTTAAATATGTGTTATTATCAATAATAATTAGTTTGGAGGTTATTTTATGGATGATACAGATATCAAAATTTTAAATTACTTGCGTGAAAATTCCCGTGAAAATGCGTCCGGTATCGGCGAAAAAGTCAATATGTCCGTATCGGCGGTTATAGAACGCATAAAAAAGCTTGAAAGCTCCGGCGTTATAAAGCAATATACACTTGTTCTTGATTCCAAAAAAGTGGGAAAGGATGTGATGGCATTTATCTCTGTAAGCATTGAACATCCCAAATATAACGACTGTTTTACGGATTTTGTGAAACAGAATGAAAATATCATCGAGTGCAATTATATTACGGGAGATTTTGATTTTTTATTGAAGGTTTGTGTTGATTCAACCGAATCGTTGGAAAAAGTATTAAATGAAA
>JAQUMQ010000182.1 GCA_028718045.1 Actinomycetota bacterium | reverse complement strand
ACTTTTGAATTATCTTTTTTAATCCATCTACGGAAAATCCAATATTACCGGTAAAATTAGTAAGAGCTATAAGCCCGCCATCGATATTTTCTATAGATGCTATTTCTGCTGCATTTTCGAATTTTAATCCTCCTCCGTAAACTACCTGAGGCATGTAACCAAATTCATTTTTTACTGTTTTTTTAATAAAACCAGAAATATCAGATATATAATCTGAACTTGGAGGAGTCTTTCCTGGACCTATAGCCCATATAGGTTCGTACGCTATCACAACTTTGCTGCTTATATATTTTAAACCTAATAAAAGCTGCTTTTTAATTATATTGTATTTTTTGTTAAATTCTTCCTTCTTTTCTCCCACACAATACAGTATATTCAACCCTGCATCATCTGCGCATCTTATTTGTTGATTAAGCACTCCTTCATCTTTATCTTTTCTTTCTTCAGAATGTCCGATTATTGACCAAGTACAGCCATAATGAATTGCAGCGGCAGCAGGAAATTGAGATGTGAAAGCACCAAAATTACCTGAAGGTTTTATATCTTCCCGGTAAACACTCTGACATCCAATCTCAATATTTTGCGGTTTGTTTTTTACTGCCGATATTATAAGCGCTTCCGGAAGTAGGTATATAAGCTTTACTCCCATGATTTCTCTGCTTTCTCTCAATATTTCTTTTATCCAAACAACAGAATCGCCTATATCGCATATTCCTCCCATTTTGCGAGGAATATCAAATCTTTTAAGGTTTACAAATATCAATTTCATAAAAATGACCTCGCTTATATATATATTTCTTTCAATCTTATAAATTCAGGGAATTTCCCTCCTGTAAGAGGAAGGCAGTAGTCAATAAAATCACTGTTTATGCCATTACCCTCGGGCTTTATCCATTCGGTGGGAAATGACTTTTCAAAATTCGCAACCTTCTCTAGATCTTGAAAACCTATCTCGCATTCATAAGGTTCATTTGAGACTCTTTTTAAAGCGACCATATATCCGCTATTTCCTTCAAGTGCGGTTTTTACTGCAAAACGTCCCACAGCTTTTGCTTCTGTCTTATCAACCTGAGATTGATGCATCATAGAGCATCTTCCTAAAAGTCCTGGTTTTTCACTCCGCGAATTGATCCCCAGATTTCTGATAATCTCATTGGAAAGATATTGAGAAACACCACCAGGTATTTTATGACCGAAATCATCTATAAAACCACAGTCAGATATATATTGTCCCTTTTCATCTTTCAATCCCTCACTTACAACCACTAATACGCCCCCATATAAATCATAAGCTTCTTTAACATCATTTAAAAATTTATCCATAATTAACGGCCTTTCCGGAAGATATATCAAATGTGGTCCCTTATTGTCTCTTACTGCAAGACTTGCCGCTGCCGTTAACCATCCGACATTTCTTCCCATTAATTCGGTTACACATACATGTATAGGAAGAGATTCGATGTCACTTGCTAATTCCATCATTGATATAGCCACATAACGTGCCGCACTTCCATAACCCGGACAGTGATCGGTATTTACAAGGTCGTTATCAATAGTCTTTGGTATTCCGATTACCGCTAGATCGTATCCTGAATCCAAAACAAATTTTGATATCTTATTGCAAGTATCCATTGAATCATTTCCGCCGTTATAGAAAAAATACCTTATGTTATTTTTTTTAAATATATCAATTACTTTTGAAAAATCTTCATCCTTTAATTTCTTTCTGCAGGACCCTAGCACAGATGCTGGCGTATGGGATAAGCCCTCAATAATGTCTGGAGATTGAGATGAAAGGTCTATGAACTTTTCATCCAAAAGACCTTCTATGCCAAATCTGGCACCGATTATTTTGTCAATTTCTGGATGTTTTAATGCTTCCTCGATAACTCCTTGAAGTGAGGAATTTATGACAGCTGTGGGGCCTCCTCCATGCGCAATTAACAAATTACTGTTTTTCAATATTTATCACTGCTCCTTTTTTGATATGATGAGAATCTGTGCCAATGTGATATTTCTTAGAATATTTCTTAGAATAAATATATTTAATAAACAAAGAATTCTTGCTTTACCACCATTTTATCTGCTCTGTAATATACTTTCTTATTTCTACTAATCTCGGGTCATCAATAACTCTAGGACGGGGTAGATCTATCACTATTTCTTCTTTTATTGTTGCCGGTTTATTGGTCATTATTAATACTCTTTCTGCCAGGTAGACCGCCTCTTCGATATTATGTGTGATAAAAACTACCGTAGTTCCAAGTTCTTTCCAGAGCCGTACGACTTCGTCCTCTAAATAATAACGCATCTTTATATCCATTTGGCCATATGGTTCGTCCATCAGAAGGATATCCGGATTCATGGCAAATGCACGGCCTATTACCTGCCTTTGGTCTGTGCTTACCGATAATTGGTGCGGATACAAGTGTCTTACTTGCTCAAGGCCCATTAGAGATATTATTTTATTAATTCTTTCCTTTTTCTTTCTTATCGGCCACCTTTTTATATCGAGTCCAAATCCAATATTTTTTTCAACCGTAAGCCATGGAAATGACGAAGGTTCTTGAAATACAAATGCAAGATTATGTTTCTGTGGATTTGCTAGTTCTCCATCGATTAAAAGACTGCCGCAAGTGGGTTCTATCAGGCAAGAAAGAAGATTTAAAAATGTTGTCTTTCCGCATCCTGTAGGACCGACTACACAAAGCAACTCACCCTTTTTTATATTAAATGACACATTATCCAAAACTAACAGATCGCCGAATTTCTTTGTAAGATTTTTTACTTCTACTTTTACTTCTCTATTATCTTCCATTTATATATGTCTCCCTATAAATCAAGTTTTACACACCAAGGTCTATGTCCATATTGTTAGAGATTTTCTTTCTGAGCTTTAAAAATTCAGTATCCATTATATTTCTTGGCCTTTCCATCTGAATATCATATATTTCTTTTACTTTTGCAGGACATTTCCCAAAAAGAATAATTCTTTCTCCTAGATACAAAGCTTCTTCAATATTATTTGTTACAAATATTATCGTCTTTTTCTCCATCTCCCAAATTCGGATTATCTCCTCCTGCATTGAATATCTTGTCTGTGCGTCTAACTGTCCAAATGGTTCATCAAGAATCAGAATATCTGGATTATTGGTATAAGCTCTTGCTATACCTACTCGTTGCTTCATTCCGCCAGACAACTGATGCGGATAGGCGTCCTCAAAACCTTTCAAACCAACCATCTCGATAAATTTTTGTGCAGTTTTTCTTCTGATCTTAACAGATACTCCTGAAAATTTTGGACCTATTTCAGTATTTCCCATAACAGTCTTCCAGGGAAGAAGTCCGATTTTTTGGAATACCATACTGATTGATTTATGTGTTCCATGGATCTTTTCCCCATCAAGGAATACGCTCCCGGATGAAAGCTCTTCGATGCCGGCAATTATATTTAACAATACTGTCTTTCCGCATAAACCAGGACCTAGTATTACGAGGAATTCATTTTTATATACTTCAAACGATATATCATCCACAACCAAAACATTCTTTTTTTTTACTTCATAATATTTAGTTATATTTTCAAGTTTAAGTTTTATTTCCCTGTTCGCCATGGGCATACTCTCCTTTCGATAAACGACGCCAATAGGGACAGAATTGCACCTATAATCCCGATAATGAACATACACACAAAAATAAGTGCCGTATCCCCTATCTCCATACCCTTGGTAATCAAAAAACCCGTACCCGAAACCGCACCGAGCATCTCTGCAGCCAATATGATTGCCCACCCTACACCAAGCGCTGTCCGAATTCCGGCAAAAATTGCCGGTATGGATGCAGGTAATACGATTTCTTTTAACATCTGAAAATTATTTGCCTGAAATATTTTTGCCACCGCTAAGTTTATCGGTTCGACCATCATAACGCCGGCAGCGGTATTAACGACAACAATTGAAAATGTTCCGATAAATACAAGTAATATCTTAGGAAATTCACCTATTCCAAACCATATTGTTATAAGAGGTACCCAAGCAATAGGAGGAATAGGTCTCATAATCTCAAAAATTGTTCCAAACGTAGATTTAAACAATCTGCTCCATCCCAGGGCAGTTCCAAAAATAATACCCAA
>JAQUMQ010000181.1 GCA_028718045.1 Actinomycetota bacterium | reverse complement strand
GTCATAACTTATTTAATGATGAAAAAATTATGAATAAAGTAAAATTTTCTAAAATGTATTGGTGCAATAATGTTTAAACCTAAAATTTCGTAAATTTAAAAATAGTAAGATTTTTTCTTTGTAATTTGATTATAAATTGTTTTAATATAATTTTTTAATAATGAATTTTATTTTTTTTACTTAGATACTATACTGTTAAGCAATAATTTTTAAACAATTGGCATGATTTAAGTTTATATTGCAATACTGTAAAAATATATTCGTAATTTAAAATGAATAACAAAGTCATAAAAATTCTCATATTTACAATCATATTTATTTTAATAATTAGTTTTACAGGTGTTATCAGAGCCGACATAACAGAATCTCCGGAAACGAATAACGGTCATGTCGTTCCCACCACAGAAGAACCTACCACATCAAGCTCAAGAGTTGCAACATCTACAACAACTACAAGACAAGGGGAAGCAACGACAACTACAAGCAATGAGACTACTTCAACAACAGTCGGATCTTCCTCCTCTACAACCACAACAAAATTTGAGACCGAATACATTCTTACTTCTCAAGATAAAGTGCTTTTGGTTCAACCGTCAGTTTGTTATGTTACGAGTTTATGGATTGCAAGAGTTTATGATGATAATCTCAAAAAATGGAGTAAGCCCTATTATTACGGTCCGTTTGGCGGAACAGGATTTTGCGTCAATCCCATTACAGGCCATATCGTAACTGCGACACATGTAGTAGATGCTTCTTATAACGAAATAAAAAAAGGGATTTTAGATAAATATATAAAGGATATGTATCCCGAAGATTATGATATGCTTTCACAATCAGACTGGGATACGATTTTTAGCTACTTTAAAGTTGAAGGTTTAAAAAACATTAAACCAGAAAGAGAAGTGTGGGTTCAGTTTAATACCGCAACCGCAAATATTCCTGACAATCCCGATAAATCATATACCAGGGCAGAAATAATCACTGCCAGCAGTACAAAGCAAAGAGATATCGCCGTTATTCAAATAACGCCAAAAATCGGAAGAGCATTATCGAGTGCAATTATAGGAGATTCTTCGATGGTTGAGGTTGGTGATCCTGTTACGATAATAGGATATCCTTGGACTTCGGATATCGGACAGGATAATCCGTTAAATCCCACTATTACATCAGGATCATTAAGTGGCAGATTAATGCTTAATGGAACCGAGGTAATGCAGATTCAAGGTAACGCAAGACCCGGAAATAGCGGAGGGCCGGTGCTTAACGATAAAGGAGAAGTTATAGGAATCCTTACAATGGGCACGGACGAAACAAATAATTATTTAAGACCAAGCAGCGATATAGACATTATGCTGGGAAATATAAAAAACCAAAGTGGCGGTATTGACGAAGAATGGAAAACAGGTCTTATATTGTTTAGGCAAAAACACTTTAAAGAGGCAATAAAACATTTTGATGCTGTATTGAATTTAAATAACGGTCATCTTTTGGCTCAGGAATACAAAGCAAAGGCGCAAGCAAATATCGCAAACGACATTCCTTTAATTGTGGAAACGACTACTACAACTCATATCGTTGCTACTTCGACTTCTGTTCAACCAACCAAAGATAAAGCATGGTTTAATAAAATTGATTCGAAGTTGCTGTTGATTATAATATTTGGAGCAGGTTTTATTTTGCTTGCGTTACTTGTATTATTTATAATCTTGATATTTAGAAAAAACAATAAAAATAAAACAAACAAATCATTCTATAAAGTTACTTCCACGACACCTCCCACGATAATTATCGAGGAACTTAAGGCGAAAAAAGAAGAAAAAGTTGAAAATGGAGTAAAGGCAAGGTTTTGTTCAAACTGCGGCGTAAAGGTCGAAGACCATCAAATTTTTTGTGCTAATTGCGGCGCTAGATTAAAATAAAGGAAATAAAATGGAATATGAAATCAATAGCTACAAGCCAGGAAAAATTATTTGCGTAGGAATGAATTATAAAAGCCATATAAGCGAGCAGGACGGAAGGTTTCCCGATAAACCTGTTCTTTTTTGCAAAGCCAATTCCTGTATTATTAAAAATAAAGATGAAATAATATATCCTGATGAGGTTAAAGAGTTGGATTATGAAGTGGAGCTGGCGGTAATTATTGGCAAAACTATGAAAAATATAAAATCCTGTGATGCAATTGATTATGTTTATGGCTATACGATAATCAATGATGTGACTGCAAGAGATATTCAAAGTAGTGAAAGTCAGTGGTTTAGAGCAAAAAGTTTCGATACATTTGGGCCTATCGGGCCAAGAATAATTCCGGCGGATAAAATAAAAAATCCTCAGAATTTAAAATTAAGGAGCTATGTCAATGGAGAATTGCGACAGGATTCTGATACGAATGATATGATTTTTAAAATCTTTGACTTGGTTTCTTTTATATCTTTTTCGATGACGCTTGAAGCAGGCGATTTAATCGCAACCGGAACACCAGCCGGCGTAGGGTTGTTTATGGAGAAAAAAAGCCTGCTAAAACCAGGCGATGAGATTATTTGCGAAATAGAACATATAGGAAAATTAATAAATAAGGTGATATGCTTACGATAGTTTTTTCGATGAGGCATATAGCATAACTTTTTTTAACAAGATAATTTTTTAGTTTTTTAACAATACAGTTTTTCGGTCGCTAATTTGCGGAGATTAAAAAAACCTAAGATCGATTTAAATAATTAAAATCAAGTTATTTAACAAGAACCGGATTCAAAGGATTTAAAAAGAGTTGTAAAAAATCAAGCAATTGATTGGTATGAATCTTACCGATATCGTCAAATAAAGACGTTTAGTCGAAAATTAATCTTTGAAAAATAATTATTTTAGCTTTATAATTTTATAACAAATCTTAAAAAAACGTTTTTTTATAAGGAGAACGGTAAATGAATTCAAGAGAAAAATTTTTATCGGTAATGAGGATGGATGATGGTAACTACGTCGATGTTAAAATTCCCAAGGTAGAATTTGGCTATTGGGCAGGGACTATAAGAAGATGGTTTAAGGAAGGACTTCCGATGATTGAGCCGATTCCAGAAAGCTACTCTGACGGAATAGCTATAATGGCTAATAAAAATATTTACGGAGAGATGGAAAAAGCCGGAGACGTCAATGTTCAACCGGTATTTGGACTGGATCAATATCTGACTAAATTTCCGGTAGATTACAGCCCTATGTTTAAAAAGGAAATATTAAAAAAAGACGATACAAATGTAATTTATAAAGATGAATATGGGGTAATCAATAAAACCACCGTTAACATAACATCGCTTCCCATGGAAATCGATAATCCTGTAAAAGATTGGGAGACATGGAAAAAATACAGACAATATTATAGTTCGGATACCATAAACGATAGGCTTCCGCCGAATTGGAATGGTATTGTAAAAAAACTAAAAAATAGAGACTTTCCTATAAGACTAGGCGGAACTAACGGAGGATTTCTCGGATTTCCGCGACAAATAATGGGTACAACCAGATACATGATGGCTTTGATTGATTCCCCCGAATTGATTCATGACATAAATTCAACTTTTTGCGATTTTCTTATAGCTTATTATGGTAAAATTTGCCGTGACATCGAAATTGACTGTATTCTTATATGGGAAGATATGGCTTATAAATCTGGATCATTGATTTCTCCGTTTCACTATAGGGAGTTTTTAACACCTTATTATAAGAAAATGGTTAATTTTGCGAAAGAAGCAGGAATCGACATCATAATAACAGATAGCGATGGCTATGTAGAAGATTTGATACCGTTGATAATTGAAACAGGTGTAACGGGAATGTATCCTTTTGAAAGAGCTGCCGGTAATGACCTGTTAAAAATAAGGGAAGCTTTCCCCGATTTTCAGATAATGGGCGGTTTTGATAAAAGAGCTATGTTTTCGAGTGGTGGCAGAGAAGCGATAGACAAAGAACTTGAAATAGTAAAAGAAATGCTTAGAAAGGGCAGATATATTCCTCATACCGACCATTTTGTCTCGGAAGACTGTACCTATGAAAATTTCTCTTATTATAGGAAGCGATTAAATGAAATAATTGATAGTTTGTAAATAAAGATCTAACAATATCTTTAAACTCCATCTTTGATTTTTCAAAAATATATG
>JAQUMQ010000180.1 GCA_028718045.1 Actinomycetota bacterium | reverse complement strand
GAACATCTTTTATTATTAATAATACCAGCTTTATTGTTAATAGTGTTTACTTTACTTACAGGTTGCACAAATTCAACAAAATATACTTATGAAGAATATAAAAAATTAAAAGCATTTAATGAAAAAAAAGATGTTGAAACAGTAGAGGATGACAAAGACGAAAACAAAGGTTTGACTAATTTAGAGGTTTTTTACAAAGATCTTGACTCATATAATAGTTTAATTTCAGACTTTATGGCTATTTATGATAATTATTCTGATTTATTGTCCCAATTGTTTGATAACTTTAGCGATGAACAGGAAGATCTTGATAAAAAAAACCAATATGCAGAATCTATAATTATTTACATGAAAAAATGGCTTGATGACATAAAAGAAATTGATACTCCGGATATAATGACTGGCTATATCGATTATTTTCAGAAATATATTGAAAATGAAATTTTATTCTATGAGAGTTTTTTAAATGGTGATACAGAGCTTTCAGAAAAATATCAGGTTGAAGCTAATAATATGTATGCAAATACAGAAGAAGAAATTAAGAAAATAGAGGAGAGTTTTAATTCAAAAGCACTCCAATTGGGCGTAGGTTGTCCTTTTGATTAATAAATGTCTGAAATAATTTTTTTGAGTTTATTTTGAGTTTAGGTCATATTGTCGCGGATATTATCCGCGTTCCCTTAATATAGACTCTGTCATGGCATATTTGTGGATTAGCAGAAATATGATCTAGTAATGATCTAGTAAATTCATTTATATTTTCTTTAATTCATTTATATTTTCAAATTAATTTCCACAATTAATTTTACGTTATCTTTATTAGAAAAACATTGATATTTATTGTGGTTAAAGTTATTATGTATACAGTGCCATATACATATTTTACCTGGAAGGGATTTATAATGGGATTAAAAAAAGCAACTTTACTTTTCGACGAAGAAGTTTACGAGAAATTAAGAAAAAAGTCCGATATTGACAATGTTTCTATTGGGGAACTTGTCAGAGAAGCCGTTGCTGCTTATTACGGAATTAAAAGCAAGGAAGAAAAGTTGAAATCACTTAATAAGTTGAAGTCCATGAATTTATCCGTGAGGAGTCCGGAAAATATAGAAGAAGAAATTTTAAAAGGCAGAAGATCTGCTTGGGAGAATGATGAATAGGGATAAAGTTTTTATTGATACAAATATCCCCATATATGCTGCAGGAAGTTCCCATTCAAATAAAGAACCTTCGATAAAAATACTTGAGGATATTTCCAGCGGTAAGATTTACGGGGTAACATCAGTCGAAGTCCTTCAGGAAATCTTATATAGATTCCAGGCAATTAATTTATTGGAAAAGGGAATAGAAATATTCGATGAGTTCTCCAATATTATAGATGAAATCCTGCCAATAAATTTAAATATAGTAGAAAGTGCAAAATCAATTATGACGAAAACTCCTGCCATAAATACCCGCGATGCTGTTCATGCTGCTACAATTATTTATTATAATATCTCCTTTATCGCCAGCTTCGATAAACATTTCAAGAATATAGAAAACATTAAATATTATGAAGAGTTTTATTAGAAGCAATATCGATTGATTATTTATTATTCTTCAAAAAGCAATTTCGTTATCGTCAAATCCAAATCCAGTTGTCAGGTTAATATAGTTTCTTATTGTGTCTCTGTGTATTCCAATGACATTACTTATCGCTCTTATTGAATGGTCATCTGTAAGCCTTGTAAGTATTTCCTTTATTTCTATTATATGTATCTACCGATAAGCCATTTTTTATTGTCTCTTATTTTTTTTAGGAGGTATTGCATAGTTTTGGGTGCTGCAAAGGCGGTATGTGAAATTTGTTAGAAATGGCGCGTTTAAGGTGTTCGGAATCACACATCTCCTTGTCGCATTTTACAAGAGATAATTTTAGATTTAAATTACCAGGCAAGTGCGCACTTTTAAAATGTAAGTGACAATATCGCAGAATAACACAAAATTAATTTCGGATATTGACATTTTTATTAGAATCATTTTATAATGTATGATAACGTTTTCAATAACGTTATCATATAACTATTTTTTACTTTTATGAAAAAGAATAATGCAACACTTAAAGATGTCGCAAAACTTTCTGGTGTGTCTGTGCCAACAGTTTCACGAGTTGTGAATGAGGAAAAATATATTTCAGATGAAGTAAAAGAAAAAGTCTTATCAGCTATAAAAGAACTGAATTACACTCCTCAGTGGACCGCAAGAAGTCTGAGGCTGAAAAGGACTCTTACTATCGGTATTATTATTCCCAATGTTTCTGACTATTTCTTTGGGAGTATAGTTCTTGCCGTTGAGAACTATTTCAGAAAAAAAGGTTATGATATCATCCTGTTTAATACCAGCAATGACGAAGATATTGAGGAAAGAGCAATAAAACTTGCAATTTCAAAAAGAGTTGAGGGAATTATACTTGCAACAATATCAAAAAGTGAGAAAAAAATATCTGCACTGATAAATAATTTCGGCATCCCAATTGTAGTGGTTGACAACAAATTAAACATTGAAAATATAGACCAGGTTTTAAGTGATGATGTAGGAGGTTCATATAAGTTAGTGGAGCACCTAATTAAAAAGCATGGTTATAAAGATATTGCATGCATAAGCGGACCGCTTGAAGAGTCCAGTAGCTTTGAGAAACTGGCAGGATATAAAAAAGCCATGGAAGACAATGAGCTTAAAGTCAATAAGGAATATATAAAAGTAGCTTACTGGAAAAAGAGTAAAGCATTTGAAGCAACGCGTGAGTTATTTGAAAATTCAAACAAACCCGAGGCTATTTACTGCATGAATGCAAACATGCTTATAGGCTGCCTTAGATACATTATAAAAAAAAAGATAAAAATACCCGAAGATTTGGCAATTGTAACTTTTGATGACTATGATTTTGTTTCAGTTGTTTATCCTCCGGTTACATCTTTGAAGAGAATCGATATTGAAATGGGCACCATTGCGGCGGAAATCTTATTTGAAAGAATCGAGGGCAGCGATGCAGATTACAAGATTGTAAGAATCGATTCGGATCTGGTTATAAGAAATTCCTGTGGTTGTAATTAAATATAATTTAAAACCAAGGTACCTCATGAATAAATAAAGCAGGAAAATAAAAAATATTACCGGTAGCAGACAAAATGCTTTGTTGTGATATATAAAATCCCGAGCAATAAGTTTATAACAACTAAATGATTGTGAGGTAAGCAAGATGAATGATTTCAAATTTAATCCGGCTGATTTTGTACCGTTTAAGGACAAAGAAGTTTTAGAAAAAGTTCGCAAAATTCATGGCAAGGATCTTGAGAAATACTCTAACGACAAGATGAAAATCAAGGTCATGATGAATCCCCATCCTGTAATCATAGGAGATATCTTTACAAGAATAAAGATGTCTGACGATTTAAATAAGCGTCAGGTCTTTATACTTGGTAACCCTGAGCCGGAGACCTATATTCCCGTTGCCGAACTCATTAACTTTCATAAAGTAAACTGCCGAAATGTTTATCTGTTTGCAATGGATGAGTGGGCTGACGAAAACGGAAATATTGCTCCGACAAGCTATAAGGCAAGTCTTTCCAATTCGCTTCTTAATCATTTTTATTATCAAATAGACGAAGAGCTTAGAATGCCTCTTGAGAATGTTTTCTATCCCACCAATGAGAACATAAAAGACTACTCCAAGCTGATAAGCGAAAAGGGAGAAGGCGGTGCTGACGTTTGCTACTCAAGCCCTGGTTGGGCAGGTCATGTCGCTTTTGTTGACCCCGTAGAAGAATTTTTAACTGACGATATTGAAGAATACTTAAAAATGGATGCAAGAATAGTCACGCTTCATCCTTTGACAGTCAGCCAGAATTCACTTCACGGTTTTTTTGGACAGTCAGGCGATATCGCAAATGTTCCGCCCAAAGCTGCAACTATTGGTCCGGCTGATGTTGCCCGTTCAAGAATAAGAATAGAGATTCACGCATTACAAACCATGGGGACATTTGTTTCATGGCAAAGAATGACATCAAGGCTTATCCTTTTAGGGCCTGTAACTCCTCTTATCCCAAGCTCTATATTCCAGATCCTTGAGACCCGGGTCTATGTAAGTAATGAGATAGCGGCTCCGTTTGATT
>JAQUMQ010000179.1 GCA_028718045.1 Actinomycetota bacterium | reverse complement strand
GAAGTTCAAAAGATTAAACAATAATATAATAAATCGGATAAAAATCGTATCATAACTTGCAATCTTTATCCCATTGCTATTATGATATTCATCTATAAGTTAATCTTTCGCCTATATAATTATTGCCGTTTGAATTATTGTTTACTAAAAATAAAAAGGTTCGAGATAATCAAAAATAGCATATATTAAAAATATAAAACATTTCATTATGGAAAAAAGAGATACAGCCAAAAGAAAACTTTCGATATTTTCTCTTGTTGTTTCGATATTCTTGGTCATTGTGAAAACTATCGTAGCATATACTTCAAACAGCTTGGGAGTTTATTCGGAAGCACTTAACAACACACTCGATATCGTAACAGTTCTTATTACTTTCTTTGCGATAAGAATCTCGACAAGACCTCCCGACAAAGATCATCCTTATGGCCACGGCAAATATGAGAACTTTTCAGCCTTTTTTGAAACCCTTATAGTAATGTTTTTGTGTTTTTTCATAATATATAAATCGATAGTTCGTATGATAACCAAAGATTATATCCTGAATTTGAATATATATATCTTTATAGTTCTTGTCTTTTCCATAATAATAAATATGATAAGGGTACTTTATATAAGAAAAATCGCCAACAAATATAATTCTATTGCATTTAAAGCAGACTTAATCAATTATACCGGAGATATCATAAGTTCGATAATAGTCATTTTAGGGCTTGCTTTTGTAAAATTTGGTTTAAGTATCGCAGACCCGATAGCTTCCATAATCGTATCTGCGATAATTCTTGCCTTCAGCATAAGATTGTTCATAAAAACCATAAAAGATTTACTTGGATTTATTCCTTTAGAATTAACGGAAACCGTCGAAAAAATATTAGAAGACTTCGATGAAATAAAAAAGGTAAATCAAATTAAAATTCAGGAAGTAGGAAATATTCGTTTCATAAACATAGATCTTTCTCTTAAAGGAAGCCTCCATCTGTCACAGGCAGAATCCATAAAGGAACAAGTAAAAAACAAACTGGGTGAAAAAATTCCCGATGCCGAAATAATGATCGAAACAAAATCCGCTTTTTTTGAATCAAATATAGAGGAAATCATAAAGGAGATTGTGCTGAACGAACCAAAAGTCAAGGATATACACAATATCTCTCTCAACAACGTCAATGAAAAATTCAATATAACTTTACACATCGAATTGATAAAAGAAATAAAACTTGCGGAAGCAGAACTGATTACAAAAAAAATTGAAAACGAAATAAGGAATATTTCAAGTAATTTAAACTGTATTTATATCCATATAGAAGTTGAAAATCATCCGGAAGAATGGCACGATGTTACCGAAAAATCCAATAAGCTGATAGAACAAATAAAAGAAAATATCAAAGATTGCGTCGATATCAAAACCTGCCACAAGTTTGCAGTACTTATAAAAGACGGCAGATACAATATTTCGTTCCACTGCCGGCTGGATAAAAATTTCAGCATCAGCCAAGTCCATTTAAAAACAACCGAGATGGAAAACCTTTTAAAAACAACATTTAAAGACATCGACGATCTTACAATCCATGCTGAACCAGACTGACGATTTTTTACCCAGGCAGACCTATGAAATCTTTCCAAATATAATTTAAAAATACAATTTCGTTAACAAAAAGCTTTTTTGTTAATTTCAAGAAGATAGCATTTTAATAAATTGCTCGACTATGTTAGGATCAAACTGCGTTCCCGAGCAGCGCTTTAATTCTTCTATAGCTTCATCTTTTGTCATGGCTTTCCTGTAGGGTTTATCATTTATCATTGCATCATATGCATCAACAACTGCTATTATCCGCGAAAGTAAAGGAATATCCTCGCCTTTTAAACCTCTTGGATAGCCCCGTCCGTTCCACCATTCGTGATGGGAAAGAATATCCTCGGCAATAACGGCAAGCTCGGGAGAAGATTCGACAATTCGATACCCAACTTCAGGATGTTTTTTTATCAGATCCCATTCATCCGTTGTCAGTTTTCCGGGCTTTGATAAAATATTATCAGCTATCGCTATCTTCCCGATGTCATGAAGAGTGGCGAGCAAAGTCAGATCGTCAATTTTATTTTCCGGCAATTTTAATAAGCTACCTAATTTTAAAGTTATATCCTTGATTCGTTGAATATGTTTTTCTGTTTCATAATTCTTTTCATCCAAAGTTTTTTCAAGGGAAGAAATAATCGAGTTTTGAATACCTTGTTTCTCGAAAAGCTTGTTCTTATACATACTGTCTTCAGCTTTTCTCATTATCTCCTTAATCTCCTGCAAGGCATCTGTCTTGGTGGCAACACCCATGGAAATGCTAAGAGGCATCAATTCCAAACTGTTTTCGATGCAGCTTTTCTTTATTCTATCAATTATCTCGTTTGCATTTTCGGTGGTTGTTTTGGGCAATATTATGACAAACTCGTCTCCGCCCCATCTTGCAATAATATCATTTTTTCTGAAACAGTTTTTTAATATGGCAGCTATTTTCTTAAGCAATATATCGCCAGCTTCATGTCCGTAAGCATCATTTATGATCTTTAAACCATTTAAATCCCCCATAACGATAGTTATCGGAATCAGTCTTGGCGTATCCAATCTCTTAAGCTCCTCTTCGAAATATGCCCTGTTGTAAAGTCCGGTAAGACTGTCATGAAAACTCAAATATTCCATATTTTCCTGTAATTTTTTTCTTTCGGTTACATCGCGTGCTATACCCTGATATAAAACCGAGCCGTCTTTGTCGTTGATAACTCTGGGGCTGATCTCCACCCACACCTTGCTGCCATCTTTTTTCCTCAAAGGAACAGTAAATGCTTCGACTCTTTCATCTTGAGAAGGCCTGTCTTTCTCGTAAAAATAAAGACTTTTTGTATTCACCGCAAGCAGCTCTTCTCTGCTTTTATATCCTAAAATATTTACAAGTGACTGATTCGCATCTATATATTTTCCATCCGGCGTGCTTATATAAACACCATCGCTTGAATTTTCAAACAGCGCCTTATAACGTTTTTCGATATTGCCTGTTGCTTCTTCCGATAAAACAAATCTTGTAATATCATGAAGAATTATGATTTTGCCAACCTGTATATTTGCGCTATAAATATTGGATATGCTTACTTCAAAAACGAACTTATTTCCGTTTTTGAAAAAGACCATTTCTTCATAAAAATTTTTCTTGCAAGCCATATCGACAGCCTGAACAAATCTTTCTACTTTTTCCTTATTATCGGTTTTATTTTCCAGATATTGTTTTAGTCCGGCATCTTCGATTATTTTTTTATAAGAAAAATCTTTGCCCGAAAGCACATTCTTCATGGCATCATTTACCCTTATTATCGCTCCGTTACTGTTAATGACCATTATCGCATCGTCTAAATTTGCAAGTATTGCTTTGTTCACAAGATTGCTGATATTGGTCTCGATACTCCATATCGCAAAGGCGGTAAAAAGAAACAGCAAGAAATAATAAAGATAATTTAGCGGCATTAAGCCAATCAGCTTTTTATCCATTATCACTGGAGTTATAGAATCGCTAATGACATATAAAATCAATCCTATCAGCAGTATTATATTGGCTGGGACAAATTTATTAATTTTTCTGTCATAATGTATTTTAATGCTTAAAAGCAAAATGATTGCAAGGTTGAAAGGCATTAGATATGTAAGACCTATTATCTTAAAATTGATAAAAGAAAACATATAACCATAATCGCTTTTTATTATCTCCACTCCGTTACTTATAAATATTATTACAATCCAAACAAGTGCAGGCAAATACAGCAGCAATTTTATAGGTATGTTGAGTTTAAATAATTTATTTTCGATAAATGAATCTACAAAAAGCAAGTACGTAGGTGACGCAAGCAATATGCAGACCGCCGATACCTGTGCCGAAATAAAAGCAATATCATAATTTTTGCTGTATAAGCTGATAAGGATAGTTAAGGCAATCAAAAACGATAGAAATGAAAAACCTGCAAAATAGCTCGAAAAGCTTCTATAAGAAAATGACGGAATGCTATAAATTATAAATAAAATTGATAAAATTATTGTTATTATGGAAAAAAGCGCAAAAATATTCACTTTGCTAAAAAAATAATCTTGTATGATTTTTTTAAAATTTAAGAAAGAATAACATAAAAGCAG
>JAQUMQ010000178.1 GCA_028718045.1 Actinomycetota bacterium | reverse complement strand
GGCATAGACGTAATTACCAGCGGAAATCACATATTTAAAAAAAAGGAAATTTTTGATTATCTCAACAAGGAGCCGAGGCTTATAAAACCTGCAAATTATCCTCCCGACACTCCGGGTAACGGATGCTATATTTTTTCCAACAAAAAAACAAACGGGCGTGAAATCGCTGTTTTTAATTTATGCGGCAGGGTGTTTATCGATAATTTCGACTGTCCTTTTAGAATCGCTGATAAGGTTTTAAGTTTTGTAAATAAAAGAACGCAAATCGTTATACTTGATTTTCATGCAGAAGTAACAAGTGAAAAAATGGCTATAGGCTGGTATCTTGATGGCAGGGTAAGCGCAGTGGTTGGAACGCATACCCATGTTCAGACTGCAGATGAAAGGATTTTGAATAAAGGCACTGCATATATCAGCGATGTAGGAATGTGTGGCCCAAGAAACTCGGTTATAGGAGTTCGAAAAGAGATAATAGTAGACAGGTTTATAAATATGCTTCCCCAAAGATTTAGTGTCGCAGATTCGGACAATTGGATAAGCGGAGTTATAATTGATATCGACGAAACTACAGGCAAGTCCAGATCGATAAAAAGGATTAACAGAAAGATTTATGACTGATCCCAAGATAATTTGAAATTGTTAAATAAGTGAAAAAATACTTCAGGCAAATGAACTTTAAAAATGGAAATAAGTTACACGATTTAAATATTTCGGACTGTTTTAAAAACGGGGAGACGCTCTCTAAAGTGATGGAAACCGTTCGGAAATTCAATATGATTGATCTAGGTAATTCTGTGATTATTTCTGTTTCCGGTGGTCCCGATTCGGTATTTCTTACCTATTTTTTCCATTTGATAAAAAATGAATATAAGTTAAAACTATATGCTTTCCACCTGGATCATATGACTAGAAACGGAGAATCCGTAAAGGATGCCGATTTTGTGAAAAGCTTTTGCTCGAATCTTGGAATAAAAATTTTCAGCGATAGAATCAATGTACGGGAGTGGTGCAATGAAAGGAAATTGGGTTTTCAAGAAGGTGCCAGGATATTAAGAAAAAATTTATTGGGAAAATATGTAATGGAAAATTCAATTGATAAAATTGCGATTGCGCATAACTCAGATGACAACCTGGAAACCTTTTTCATGAATTTGTTAAGAGGCTCAGGATTAAGAGGAGTAAGCGCAATAAAACCGTTCAATGGCAATATAATAAGGCCGTTAATAAATTCGTCAAAAAAAGAAATCATAAGTTTTTTAAACTCCAACAAGATAAACTATCGCATTGATGAAACAAATTTTGAAGTCAAATATTTAAGAAACAAAATAAGAAATATTTTAATTCCCAAACTGGAAGCCGAATTTGGAATAAGTTTCAAAAATAATATATTGGACACAATCGGCATCTTAAGATCAGTAAATGATTATGTCGAAGCTAAAGCTTTAAAGATAATAAAAAAAATTGTTGGAGTTCAGGGCATTGACATAAATGATATTCATAAAATTGGATTTATAAAAATTCCCGTTATTATTTTCAAAAATTTAGATCATAGCATAAAAACTGCTCTTATTTTTAAGTCGATAGAGATCATAAACGGAGAAGCCAAAGATATTATTTCTGCCAATATCAACGATATTCTTAAATTTTGTTATTTTGGCGGCGAAAAAAAGAAAATAGATTTGTTGAATGGAATAACTTTTTTTAAAGAAAAAGATCATATTTACATATTCGACAGTAACAAAATTAAAATTGACGAAACTTTGGATAAAAATTATTTAACTTTAAAATGCGATAAAGAACATAAAATAATTGATGAAGATGATATGAAAACCATGCTTGAGAAAGGTATTGCCGGAAACACTGTTCTAAGATCTGCGGCAAATAAAAAAACATCGAATAAAGTTCAGGATAATGATGAAAACGAAGCAATACTGACAGTAAATACCTTCGATATATCTGAAATTGACAAAGATACCATTATTAATTCTTGCGCCAATGAAGCTTATATGGATTTAAACAGCATAAGATTTCCAGTGATCGTTAGAAATTGGAATAAAGGTGATAAGTTTTATCCTTTCGGCATGGCTAAGGAGAAAAAACTGCAAGATTTTTTTACCGACACAAAAATACCATTTCATTTAAGAAGTTCGATTCCCATTTTTTGTGATTCTGAAAAAATAATATGGATAGGTAATCTAAGGATCGATAATAGGGTAAAAATAAGAGAAGAAACAAAAAAAATACTTCATCTTAAGATAGCCAAAAAATGACAAAAAATAAGTTAAGATATCGTACATAGTATTTTATTGTCTTATTTTTTTAAAAAGCATGACTTGTGGTTTTAGCTTGATTGAAGAATAGGCAATGATATCTTGTGTTAAAAATATTTTTTAAAATATGAATTTATATTATTATAAAAATGATTGCTTTAGCCATTTGCAAGTAATTTATTTTGTCGTTTTGTACTATAATTGATATAAGTCGATGTAAGTTAATATATTGTTTTTTATTACCAAATCTTAATAAATGGAGCATGATGGAATCTTTTGTTTCTGAAAATGAAAAATTTGAGTGGGGAAAAAATATAAATGTGTTATTTTCCGAAGAGGTGCTGAAAAAAAAAGTAGAAGAACTTGGTTGTGCTATCTCAAAAGATTATAAGGACAAAAACCCGATTTTGATAGCTGTTTTAAAAGGCTCATTTATTTTTATTGCGGACTTGTGCAGAAAGATAACCGTTCCTGTAATTTTTGATTTTATGGCGGTTTCAAGCTATGGAGATTCAATGGTAAGTTCAGGCGTAGTAAGAATCACAAAAGACCTGGATTATAGTATAGAAAACAGGAACGTGTTAATAATTGAAGACATAATCGACTCGGGAAGGACCCTTAATTATTTGGTTAAGAATATAGAAGCAAGAAATCCCAAGAGTATTGAAATCTGTGCTTTGTTGGACAAGGATGTCCCCGGTAAATTTAAAAATAAGATAAAATATAAAGGCTTTGATATTCCAAACAAATTCGTAATAGGATATGGGCTTGATTATTCTGAAAACTATAGGAATTTGCCCTATATAGGATATATTGAAAATACAATTTAAATGTTATATTATATCCATTTGGCTTTTATATCGTGACGGCATTTTATATTATGCTAGCCACTGACTTTAAATTATGTTTTGCTGCATAATTATATAGGGGAAAATGAATTTTAACAAATGGGAGTTGATTTGATTTGAAAAAAAATTTAAAAAATATAGTGCTTTTAATACTGCTTATAGTGGTGATGTTTTTTATTTTCAGAAATCCACTTTTTTTATCACCTCAGGTTAAGGATTTAACCTTGACCGAATTTATGACTGAAGTTGAGAAAAATGAAATTAATACCGGCACCCCGCTCGTTGTCAAAGGTGATGATAAAATAATCGAAGGCCAATTGAAAGATAATACAAAATTCAAAGTTTCATTTCTTGCAGATTATGATATTTCAAAATATTTAATCGATAAGAATATTCCTTTTAAAGTAGATAATCAGAAACAATCGATCTGGATCCAGCTCTTGGTAAGCGCGCTTCCTTTTTTGATAATGTTTGGCTTGATCTTCTTTCTTTTTAACCAGTTGCAAGGCGGAGGTTCAAAGGTTATGCAGTTCGGAAAGAGCAAAGCAAGAATATCTGGTAAGGGAAAAAACAAGATAACTTTTAAGGATGTTGCCGGGGTAGATGAAGCCGTAGAAGAGCTGAAGGAAATCGAAGAGTTTCTTGAAAATCCGGGTAAATTCAAAGCAATGGGAGCTAAAATTCCCAAAGGTGTCCTTCTTTACGGGCCTCCCGGTACCGGAAAAACGTTGCTTGCGCGTGCAGTTGCAGGTGAAGCAGGTGTTCCTTTTTACAGTATTTCAGGTTCGGAGTTTGTCGAAATGTTTGTGGGAGTGGGCGCATCAAGAGTAAGAGATTTGTTTGCTCAGGCAAAAGCTACTCAACCTTCGATTATTTTTATGGATGAAATCGATGCAGTGGGGAGGCATAGAGGCGCAGGTCTTGGAGGTGGACATGACGAAAGAGAGCAGACCTTAAATCAATTGCTGGTAGAAATGGATGGTTTTGATGCCGATAGCACGGTAATATTGATTGCTGCAACAAACAGACCCGATATATTGGATCCTGCTTTGTTA
>JAQUMQ010000177.1 GCA_028718045.1 Actinomycetota bacterium | reverse complement strand
TATGTTTTTTAAAATTAAGAATAAAATGGAGCATAAACAAAAAATATTAATCACGGACGATATTTCGGAAAAAGCAGTCGAATATTTAAACAAGGAATTTAATGTCACGATAAAAAAAGGTTTATCAGACGAAGAATTAAGATGCGAAATAAAGCAATATGACGGATTGATAACCAAAAGCTCATTGAAAGTTTCTTCCGAAGTGATAAGTAATGCAAAAAATTTAATGGTGATTGGAAAGCCCGGAACCAATGTCGACAATATTGACTTGAAGACCGCTACGAGAAAGGGGATAGCAATCGTAAATGCTCCGATGAGTAATTTTGTTTCAAGAGCCGAGTTTGCGATCGCTCTTATGTTCTCCTTGTCAAAAAAAATTTGTCTGGCAAATTATGCAATAAAATCGGGTAAGTCAGAAAAGCATGAATTTAAAGGCTTGGAGCTCGAAGGTAAAACTCTTGGAATAATAGGGTTAGGAAAGATAGGACATCTGGTAGCTAAAAAAGCTTTGGGCTTGGGTCTTGATGTCATTTCATATGACCCGTATGTTTCAGAAGACAAATATTGGCAATCAGGGATAAAAAAAGCTGATTCCATCGAGGATATTTATAAAGCTTCGGATATAATAAGCATTCATCTTCCAAAAACAAGAGAAACTACTGGTTTGATAGGCAAAACCCAGCTTTATAAAATGAAAAGAGGAGTGTTGATTGTAAATGTTTCAAGAAGCGGAATAATAGTCGAAGAGGATCTGTATGAAGCAGTGAAAGAAGGTCAGATTGGAGGAGCTGGGATGGATGTATTTGAAGATGAAATATATACGGAGCCCAAATTGATTAAAGAAGAAAATATCATTTGTACGCCGCATTTAAGCTCTTCAACCGCAGAAGCACAGGAAAAGGCAGATATGGTTATTGCCGAACAGGTCGGAAAAGTCTTAAAAAGCGATGTTGCAAATTTTACAGTGAATATGCCGTTTTCCAGTGAAGAAATATTCGAATCGGTTAGCCCATTTATAAGACTGGGAAATAATCTTGGATCATTATTTTCTCAACTTTCAGAGGGTAATCTGGAGGAACTCGAGATAGGTTTCTATGGGAAAATAGCGGAACTGAAAACCACTTTTCTGGTTTCGGTAATACTTACAAAAATTTTGGAAAAATACACGGACGAAAGAATAAATATCATAAATGTTAATTTGATAGCAGAAGAGAAGAAAATAAAAGTCATAGAATATAAAGATGTAAAATCACACGATTATGTTAATCTGATCAGCCTTAAGGGGAGAGGGATAGGCCTTAATCTTTCAGTATCGGGTACGGTTACGGGAATTAAAAACGTACCGAGATTTATAGCTGTCGATAGATTTGAAATAGATATGGTTCCTTCAAAACATATGGCATTCATAAAATATAAAGATATACCGGGACAGATAGGAAAAATAGGAACTGCTTTTGGTAAACTTGGGGTCAATATAGCTGCAATGCACGTCGGCAGAAAGGTAGTGAGCGGAGAAGCCCTTATGGGCTTAAATCTTGATTGTAAAGTTAGCAATGAGATGCTCGAAGAGTTCATAAAATTATCGGGTTTTTCAAAGATAAAAATTATTGATCTCTGAAACCTCGCGATCATTATTTATGATTTCAATTTGATTTGTAAATACAAATAAAAATCAGAGTTTAAATGAATTATTGCGATAAAAATGATATTATTGCAAATTCGCATGATTTAAACTTGTGAATACTTTAAAAAAAGAAAGTCAGGATTGTGATGTCACATAAAATTTTTATATTCGATACAACATTAAGAGACGGAGAGCAAGCTCCAGGCATGCATTTGAACGTTAAAGAAAAATTGGAGATTGCCTATCAATTACAAAAGTTAAACGTAGACGTAATAGAAGCGGGATTTCCGATTTCCTCAAAAAGCGATTTTAATGCAGTCAAAGAAATATCAGGCATAATAAAAGATAAATCCATAGCTGCGCTTGCTAGAGCAAATTTCAAGGATATTGACGCAGCCGGAGAAGCATTAAAAAATGCGGCTAATCCTGTAATACATACTTTTATTTCTTCGTCCGATATTCATTTAAAATACCAGTTGAACAAAACAAGGGAACAGGTTCTAGAAATAGCAGCAGAGTCGGTCAAAAGATGCAAAAAATATACTGATAATATTGAATTTTCCGCAATGGATGCTACCAGAAGCGACAGAGAATATCTTGCCAGGATGTTCGAAGTCGCAATAAAAAACGGCGCCAAGGTATTAAATGTTCCCGATACCGTAGGTTATGCGCTTCCATTGGAATATTCGGCACTAATTGAATATCTGATGAATAACGTGCGAGGTATCGAAAACACGATAATAAGCGTGCACTGCCATAACGATTTAGGACTGGCTGTCGCAAATTCGATTCTTGCCATTAATGCGGGTGCAAGACAAATTGAATGCTCCGTAAACGGAGTAGGAGAACGTGCCGGAAATGCTGCGATCGAAGAAATTGCGTTGATTCTTGACACAAGGAAAAAAGATATGGATTTTCATACCGACATCAATATAAAGGAAATAGCAAAGACATCGAATCTCGTTTCTTCGTTGACCGGCTATTTGATTGCGCCTAATAAAGCCATAGTAGGCAAAAATGCGTTTTCTCATGAAGCCGGAATACATCAGGATGGAATGCTAAAAGACAGATCGACTTATGAAATATTAAAACCCGAAGATATCGGCTTGTCAGCTTCGAAACTGATTTTAGGCAAGCACTCAGGAAGACATGCGTTTGTAAAAAGAATCGAAGATCTCGGATTTAATTTAAATGAAGCCGAAATAGAAAAATCTTTTGAAAAGTTCAAATCGCTTGCGGAAAGAAAAGGCACTATCAATGACAATGACTTAAAAGCGATTGTACAAAATGAAACAATAGAAATAAAGGAATATTTTAAATTGAATTATTATCATATTCTGAGCGGTACAAACGTTAAGTCCACGTCTACTGTCGGCATAGAAATAAACGGTAAATTATTTGAAGCTGTTCATTTTGGCGATGGACCGATAGACGCTTCGTTTAAAGCGATTGATCAGATAACCAAATTGAGCGCAAAATTAATCGATTACAGTATTGAAGCAGTGTCGGAAGGAAAAGATGCAATCGGTGCGGTGAAAATAGTAGTAAGCAATAACGGAATACAGGTACTGGGAAGAGGTATAAGCACGGACGTTATTGAAGCAAGCATAAAAGCATACATAAACGCCATGAACCGTATTGTCGAGAGCCAAGAGACTTAAAATAATAAACTAAGGCATAAGTTGTGGACTGTTGCGATGAATTAATTTAATAACCTAGTTTATATATACTATCTTCAATCTTAGTGATGGAAAGGTAAATATGAGTTTAAAAAATAATAAACCTCAAACGGTAGCACAAAAAATACTGGCATATCATTGCGGAAAAGATTATGTCGCAGAAGGAGAAATTGTTAATGCAAGTATCGATCTAGTTCTCGGAAATGATATCACCATGCCTTTGGCTATTGAAGAGTTCAAGAAATTAGGATTAAAAAAAGTTTTTAATAAGAATAAGATTGCCATTGTTCCGGATCATTTTACTCCAAACAAGGATATCAAGTCAGCGGAACAGGCAAAAATATTGAGAGATTTCGCAAGAGAATACGAAATTGTGAATTATTTTGAAATTGGTTGCATGGGAATAGAACATGCTCTCATTCCGGAATCAGGACTTGCCGTTCCGGGAAATTTGATAATCGGTGCAGATTCTCATACATGCACATATGGAGCATTGGGTGCATTATCAACCGGAATGGGAAGTACCGATATCGGAATGGCAATGGCTACAGGCAAAACATGGTTCATGGTACCTAAAACAATGAAGTTTAATTTTAGCGGAAACTTAAATCCATGGGTCAGCGGAAAGGATTTGATTTTGTTTGTCATAGGCAAAATAGGAGTTGACGGAGCTCTTTATAAATCAATGGAATTTTGTGGGGATACCATATCGAAATTATCGATGGACGGTAGATTTACGATGGCTAACATGGCTATAGAAGCCGGCGCGAAATTTGGAATATTTAACGTAGATTTGAAAACCAGGGAATTTTTGAATAATGCCGCCAAAAAAGATACGGAATATAAAATATTTGAAAGCGACTCGGATGTTTCGTATGAA
>JAQUMQ010000176.1 GCA_028718045.1 Actinomycetota bacterium | reverse complement strand
ATTTTCATAACATATCATAATAATTTTATTAATTTTTATTATTATATTGTTTTATTTTAATAAAAAAATGAGATAGTTTTAAATATTATACAAAAATAATAAATATTTTGCTGTGTCTAAATAAAACGTGTTTATATTTATATCTAAGCAACATTGATGCGTTTCCTCTTCGATTGTCATCATGCTTATATTTTTAATTTTCTAACTGGTGACTTGAGACATTATCATTTATTTTTATTTATTTTGTTACTATGATAATGTTTAAACTTGAATCACAATATTTTTACAGGCATTATCTTTAAATTTAAAAATAGTGCTAAATATATTTTTAATGATAAAATAAATTTTTGATTATTTCGGAAAATAATTTTTTCAAAGTTTATTTTTTTCTTATTAAACTTAATTTATAAATTATTTGATTTTAACATTTTAAGGAAAGGAAATAAAATGGTAGAAGTTCTGCGATTTAAGAAAGAGGACTTACTGGCTTATGTTGTCAAATATATGGATAAGCTTGGGGTGCCGGAGGAAGACGCTAAAATTGTTGGTGATGTATTGTTAAGCGCCGATATCAGAGGTACCGACTCTCACGGTCTTATAAGGCTTGCTTCTTATTACGGCAATAGATTAAGAAATAAATTCATAAATCCGTTAACTCCAATCAAAATTGTTTCTGAAACAGAAACAACTGCTTTGATAGATGGCGGCAATGGGTGTGGTCAAGTTGCATCTTATAAAGCCATGGAGCTTGCCATCGGGAAAGCAAAAAAAAGCAATGTTGGAATCGTAACAGTAAAACACAGCGATCATTATGGAATCGCTGCTTATTATGCAATGATGGCTCTTAAAGAAGATATGCTTGGGATAAGCATGACAAATTCACAACCTCTTGTAGCCCCTACCTATGGTAAGTCTGCCGTTCTCGGCACAAATCCCATTGCGGTAGCTGCGCCTTCATATAATGAATACCCATATGTTCTCGATATGGCAACCAGCACCGTGCCAATCGGCAGAGTGAAGGTTTACGAAAAAGAAGGGAAGAAACTACCTTTAGGCTGGGCAATAGACAGCGAGGGCAATATTACCGATGATCCAAAAAAATGCCAATCCGGATACATAGGGGCTTTAATGCCGCTTGGCGGAACTGACATAATGAGAGGTTACAAAGGTTACGGTCTTGCATTGCTCGTAGATATATTATGCGGTGTTCTGCCCGGAGGCTCCAACCTTACTGAAATTGGTTTTCCTGCTGAACCAAAAGAGGCAGACGTCGGTCATTTCTTTATGGCAATAAACATCAACGCTTTTAGACCTGTGATCGATTTTAAAAAACAAATGGATCATGTAATCGAAATGCTTAAAAACGCACCAAAAGCTCCCGGCCATGACAGAATATACGTTGCCGGTGAAAAAGAATACGATAATGCAAAATATAATGAAGAACATGGGGTGCCCGTTATTTTGCCTGTGATCGAAGATCTGAAAAAAGACGGGGAAAGAATGGGAGTACCTTTTGACATCGAGCCTGTAAGCAGGGAAGAAGAAATAAAATAAGTCAATTATTTTTAAATCACGTTTTTTAATTATTTTTTAATAAGCTAATTATTTTTTGGAAACAAATTTATTATCTTTGATGTAAAAACGGAGCAGCTTGTCTGTTCCGTTTTTTATTCCTATCCTTGGTCTGGATACAATCTCTTTTTTACTGACTTGTAAGTACGGATTCTTAAACCCACTGCCATCGATTATGAATACAGGGCTTTCCGTATCGGTTAAATCTCTGCCGTTAAAGTCTCTTTTTATTCCGAAAGCTTGCGTAAGTTTTCCAGGACCGTTCGTTAAATTCTCAAGCCGGTTTGTCGACCTTCTATAAGACATAATAGAAGTACCATATATTGGTTCGATAGCTCTTATCAATACTGCTCCGGGAATACCAAACTTTTCTGTGACTGCGTTAAGAAGCCAATGGTTGCCATAACAAAAATAAACATAGGTAATACCAGGAGTTTCAAACATAATATTCGAACGAGGCGTTGGGCCATTGCATGCATGGCTTGCGGGATCGTTCAAACCATAATATGCCTCATCTTCCACAATCATCCCCGCACAAAACTCATTTTTTATCTGGATATCAGCATCGCAAGATACCGTAATCAATATTTTACCTAGCAGGTCTTTGGCAACGAGTGACGTATCTCTTTCATAAAAAGACCTTTTAAGAACCGATTTTTTTAGTATCGGTTTTTCTTTAAAAATTTTTTCACTCAAAGCGTTTTCGGTCACAGGCATTTGTTTTTTAAAAAATACCCGACAAAAAAAATAAAATTGGCAGGTATTTTTATAACTTAAGAATAACTCAATAATCCATTAATAATTTATATTATATTGCTTGCCTTGATTACAATTTAAAAACATGTTCTTATTTATCGAACAAATAATCAAACAAACACATGATGCTATCCATAAATCAAGACAAAATAATTAAACATAAATTCATCAAAAAAGAAAAGATATTTAAAAAAATAAATATATATGTAATTGAATATTTATGTAATTGCATATATAATAGGAATATGAATTACAGCAATATCCATATCGGTATATTTAAAAACTTCATAATATCCAAAATCTTTCTTAAAATTCGTAAAATATGCTCCGCAAATATCTTGAAAAATTATATCTTCGTTTTTTTATTTTTTATTATTCTTATAACGATTCAGAGTTTTATTGCTCCGGGAGGCAATCAAAAATTCCTTTTTGCGGAAGATCCAGAAAACACCGACAATAGCCGGCATGAAGATAAATACGAAGCATGCGGAAAAACAAAAGTTCCTTTCGTTATTCCTCTGGACGGCAATATATGCTTGGGCTTCAGGGAAGAATATTTCGATAATGAAAATAAAGCAACCAGAAAACACACGGGAATCGATATCCGGGGCGAATTTAATCAGGATGTTTTGGCTTCAGGCAACGGGCTGGTTACTTACATTGGCATATCCCCCATTGGCGGAAGAACGATCGTAATAAGACACAATGCAGGAATAAGAACGACGTATTTGAATTTAATGAATATTTATGTTTCTATCGGAGATAGTGTTCGGCAAGGAGAAAAAATTGCCACAATTGGCGCAGAAGATGATCCTTCATCACAAAATACTCATCTGCATTTTGGAATAATTTATGATGAATTTTATCTTGATCCGGAAGATATATTTAAAATCAGCTACACCAATATTTCTAAATATATAATCTTAAAATACCTTGAAGACGATTTCAAATTGGAATGAAAGATCCTTAAAAATTTCGACAAACTTAAAAAGCCAATATTTGAAGTCACGGCAAAAGTTATTTATTTTAACTGTTATTTAACTACCGGATATCCTTTTTCAATCCATTCGGTAATACCTCCAAGCATGTTATAAATCTGCATAAAACCATTTTCTTCAAGTATTTTGGCAGCGTTGCTGCTTCTCTTACCGGTTCTGCAATAAATTATTACAGGTTTATCTGTAGGAATTTCCGAAATTCTTTCCTTGAGCTCCAAAACAGGGATTAAAACCGAATTTTCGAGATGTCCTTCATCGTATTCTTCTTTGGTTCTTACATCCAAAAGAAAGTATTTTTGTTTATTTTTCAACATATCGAAAGCTTCGTCTGCATTTATGTCTTTTGACACGGTTTGTGATGTGATTGAATCTTTGCTTTGGTTCGAAGATTCCGTTAAGCCGTTTTTTATTGATGATGTCGTTTGATTTGAATTGTTCGAAGTTGAATATTGGCTTTTTTGATCGCTTGCATTTAAGCAGGATAATAAAAACGATGAACTTGCGAGCAAAACTGCGATCATCAAAAAAACAAGAAAATAATAATCCGAATTTTTAATATATTTTTTCAAATTTTCTTAATATTTTTGGTTTGAATTTTTAAGGTTTTAACAGTGTGATACTTATACTGCAAACACCGGCTCGGAAGGCAAATTTAAATCAATATTTTTGTTCAGTCTGGATTAAAACACGACTCGATATTTTGAAATTCTTTATTTATTTTATTCGTGATATTTTCTTTATCGACACCAAATTCTATAATATTTAATGTTATGTTGATTTTGGTAAATGTTTTTCTCAACACGCCTTTAATTGCGGGTTCTTCGCCGAAATCCAAAACGCTTACCTGTAAATAATCTTCTCCGTCGGTAGTCGATATAAATTTAATATGGCCAAGTTTACTGCAGCCATTTGAATCAAGAAATTCT
>JAQUMQ010000175.1 GCA_028718045.1 Actinomycetota bacterium | reverse complement strand
ATGATCACCTGTAACCATTATTACTTTAATGTTTGCTTTTCTGCATTTTTGTATTGCTGCATATACCTCAGGTCTTGGCGGATCGATCATTCCTACCATTCCGCAAAAGACCAGATCGCGTTCCTCCTTTATTATGTCCTTGGTATTAGGAAGATCATCGACATATTTAAATGCAAAAGCAAGGTTCCTAAGTGCTTTTCCTGCCATATCCATTGTTTGCTGCTCAATTTCCGAGATGTTTTCCTTTGTCAAATCCGAAACTTTTCCGTCTTTTAATATAAAGCTACATCTTTTAAGTATTTCTTCAGGCGCTCCTTTTGTAAATATGATATAGCCCGTTCTGAAGTCAGGATCTTGTTTTGAAAAAATGGCTTTTTCTTTTATGTAATCGAGTTTGTTAGTAAAGCTTACCTGATGAAGTTCATGGATTGTAGTCATCATTTTTCTTATCGAATCGAAAGGCTCCTCGATTTTTCTTGGCATTTTTTGTTCCAAATATGGTTTTGTGAGACCAAAAATTCTACCCATCTCTATGAGGGCTGTTTCGGTGGGATCTCCGATAAGCTTATTGCCTTTTTCGTCTATATAATATGCGTCATTGCAAAGTATGGCATTTTCAAGCAAAATCATCAAAGCCAAATTATTGTTGAAATCCCTATAAATATTTTCAAGTGTTTTTTGAGTTTCCTTTATATCAGGCAAAGCTTGTTTGTTTTTTTTAAACTTGCTTAGCAATTTTTCAAAACCTGATATTTCGGTTCCTCCGGCATAAATTTTTCTTACCGTCATTTTATTTTCCGTCAAGGTACCTGTTTTATCCGTGCAAATTACGGTGATTCCACCCAATGTTTCCACCGAACTTAACTTTCTTACGATGGCATTATTTTTGGCCATTTTCTGAACACCCAATGCCAACGATATCGTAACTATCGCGGGAAGACCTTCCGGAATTGCTGCGACAGCAAGAGCAACAGCGACAAGGAGCATTTCGATTATCGTATTATTTTTCAGGATTCCGGATATAAAAACAATAATGCTTACGGCGATGCAGATTATCCCGATTTTTTTTCCGACAGATTTTAATTCTTTTTGAAGAGGAGTTGTTTCTTCTTCGATTTGGACCAGATTTGCAATTTTACCGACCTCGGTTGTTTCGCCGGTTTCGATTACTATTGCATGGCATCTGCCTTTAACAATTGTGGTGCCGCTAAAAATAATATTTTTTTTATCTCCTAATGCGATATTTTTTTCTTTGATTACGTTTGCGTGTTTTTGAACAGGAACAGATTCGCCGGTTAGAATAGCTTCGTCTGCCAAAAGATTGGATTGGCCTATGACTCTTGCATCTGCCGGTACGTGATCACCTGCAAATAGCTTGATGATATCTCCGGGTACAAGCAATTTGGAATTTATTTTTATTTCTTTGCCGCTTCTGATTACCAATGCAGTCGGAGCAGCAAGCTCTTTTAACGCTTCCAAGGCTTTTTCTGCCCTATACTCTTGTACAAATCCAAGAACCGCGTTAATTATGAGTATTATGCAAATGACTATGGCATCGGATATTTCTCTTACGACTATTCCGGATATGAAAGCGGCAGCAATCAGAATCCATATCATGAAATCATTAAACTGCGACAGAAAAATCATTATAGGCTTTTTCTTGCCTTTTTTGCTTATTTCGTTAAATCCGAAATCGACGGTTCTCTTTTTGGCTTCTTCTTCGCCCAAGCCTTCGAAAGTATCTGTTTTAAGTTCAGCGATGATTTCCTGCACATGGCTTAAATGCCATAATTTTTGGTCCGGCAATTCTTGTTTTTTAATTATGCTATCCTGCAACTTGCTATCCTTTGCTTGTTTATTAAATTTAAAGATTGTAAAAGCCCGAATACGAATAGTTCAAATCAATCTTTAACCCATATGTCATGAAACATAACCCACTGGTCGATATTTTCTTTTATTTGTTTTTCAAGTATGTTTATAATTGTTTGCATATTTTTTTCGATTGTTTTTTCTTTTTCCCCTTCTCTTGTCAGATCTATAGGCTCATAAATTATCTGATGATGGTGATATTTCCCATCTCTTATTATAAAACTTGGAATCAAGGGTGCACCGGAAGCCAGAGCTATCTGAACCGCGCCGGACGGAAGCATAACTTTTTTGCCTAAGAAGTCGTATGCTTTTGCGTTTCCTACGGGGTCCCAATCGGTTGGTATGGCAACAACTTCATTATTCTTTAAAATCCTAAATACCCCAAGCATCTTGTTTGCATTTAGCGTGTTCAAACATTTATTCTTCCTATTTCTTTCGAAATAACTATCAAGAAACCTGTTTTCTCTTGATAAGCCTACGCCCCATATTTTAATACCTTCCGCGCCTATTCTTGCAGCTCCCCATTCGAAATTACCGATATGTGCGGTGAAAATAACCGCACCTTTACCATTTTCCAATGCTTTTTTTAAATTATCAAGCCCGTCAAGTTTTATATTTTTTTTAAATTGTTCGAGCGGTATTATTCCGTTCTTGAAAAAATCAACGATATTTTTTGCAAATTCGATATAGATTTTTTTGGAGATCGCTGCTACCTTAGGATTTTTTATATCAAGACTCAATACGTTTGAAACATTAATTTTTACTTTGGAAACATTTTTACGTGCAATCCACCAAAACCAAGCAAGAGTACTGCTTATCATAAATGAAACAGGGTAAGGAGTGCTGCATGCAATAAATGCAGCTATCATATAGTTGACAAAACTAAAGAAATTATATATTGACCTAAAAAACTTTACACTCTTATCGTGCATAAAATATTTAGCTATCCGATGTCAATGATAAATCTGCCGCTTAATGTAATGAAACATCAAAATTAAATAATCTTTTCTTAAATGATGTTAACTGGCAAATATTGTATAATAATGTCAGATCTTTAATTTTATTAAATTTTTAATTTAAAATGAAGCTAAAAATATTCTAATTTTATGATAATCTAATAAAACTAAATGGGAGCAAACGAAATGTCAAATGAATTGTTCGATTTTGACGAAATCTTGGAATACTCATCAACAGACGAATTAATAATAAGCACATATCTTTTGGTTGACGGAGCAAGGACGACAAAAAAAGGTTATCTTTCTGAACTAAATTCGATGATTGCAAAAACCAAAGACAATATCGAACTTGCTTCGGGATTCGAAAAGAGCAGGCAGAAAAATATTTTTAACACTCTTGATAAAATAAAAAGTTATGTCGGTGATTCCTACAAGCGGGAAAACGAAAAGACACTTTTGATTTATGCCGGAACGAATTCGCATTTATGGAAAGTATATAAGCTGCCTATTATATTGAAATCAAAAATAATTGTGGATCCGAAACCCAATACTCAAAGCCTAAGATCGCTTTTAAGCAATTATAAAAAATATGGGGTTTTGCTGATTGACAGAGAAAAGGCTCAAATTTATCAGGTTTATCTTGGCAAAATAAGAGAGTATCTTGCTGCTTATATAAGCGAAGTACCGCCAAAGGTTAATTTTAGATTTGAAAGCGGCCTTAGGGAAAAGAAAATTTTAGGCAAAATCGGTGAAAAACTTCATCAGTTTTACAGGACGCTTAATGAAAATATATTCGATTTTTTTAAAGACAACAAATTCGATTACCTGATTTTGGCAGGAAGAAAAAAAATAATCAACGAATTTCAAAATTATCTGCATAGTTATCTATTGGCGATGGTGATAGGAACGTTCGAAGAAGAACTCTCGGTACGCGAACAGGCAATTCTCGATAAGGCAAATAAAATAATCGGAGACTTTGAACTGGATAACTTAAATAATGCAATTGACAAGCTTATAGATGATCTGGAGCCCAGGGGATTTGGTGTTTTAGGGCTTAAAAAAATAATTGATTCATTGATGGCTAACAATATCAAAACCCTTATCTTTATGGAAGATTATATTGCAAGAGGCTATACATGTCCTGCTTGCGGATACATTACCTTGAAACTACAGGAAAAATGTCCTTATTGCGACAATGAGCTAATTCATTTAAATGATATAATAGACGAAATAGTGGAAAGTGCCTTAAACCAGGGTAGCGAAGTGCTGCCTGTCAAGGAAAACGAAAAACTTAAAAAACACGGAAAAATAGGGGCCGTACTTCGATATAAATTTTAGAAATAAAACAATCACCGCTGCTTAATGTTCCATTGTTTATTAAAAGTTTTGGTTTATTGGTATGATTTTTATAAATTTCTAAGTTTTGGTTAATATTCGGCAAGAATTGGTTATCGGTTATTTCTGCAGCT
>JAQUMQ010000174.1 GCA_028718045.1 Actinomycetota bacterium | reverse complement strand
TTGGCATTCTCCCCAAAAACAATATACCGAATCTAATTTTTATATACGCAAAATTAGGAAAACTGATAATAAGCTTGTCCGAGAGTTCTAAAATCTGCTTTATGGTGATATCGGGTCTGGTCATTATTTGTATAATATCATGTGCGACAACATAGTCGAAAGATTTACTGGGATAATCTATGAGATCGCTGTTTATATCACCCTGAATGACCGAGAGCCCGTCTGAGATTGCCTTGTATACCTTTTTTTCATCCATGTCAATCCCGAATCCTTTGATTTTATTACTGGATTGCAAAGATTTTATTATTTCACCGTCACCGCAGCCTAAAAAAAGAACTTTGCTTTTCTGGCTGATCCAATTTTTTATTATTCCGAGTTTCTTCATAAAACTAATTCCTCCAAAGACTTCAAAAATCCCGAAAACAATTTTTTAAGTCTTTCATCATAAATTAAAAAAGAATCATGACCGTAAGGCGAGTCGAAATTCGTATATGTAGTTTCGATGCCATTTATCTTTAATGCCTTGACTATTTTTATTGACTGTTCCTTTGGGTAAAGCCAATCCGACGTAAAAGAAAGTACGAAACATTTGGCTTTTATTTCCTTAAACGCATCTGCAAGATTTTCGAAACCATCGGTAATATTGAAATTATCGATGGCCTTTGTTATATATAAATAAGAATTTGCATCAAATCTCTTAATAAAACTTTTGCCTTGATATTGAAGATAGCTTTCCACCTCAAATTCCTTTGTGAAATTTGCGTAGTCCGCTAAGGATTGTTTATCGTCGATGATTTTTCTGCCAAACTTTTTATGCATGGATTCTTCGCTTAAATAAGTGATATGACCAATCATTCTTGCTATCGACAATCCTCTGTCTGGTTTTTCACCTTCGTAATAATCGCCGCTATTCCAGTTTGGATCCTTGATAATTGCGTATCTCCCGACACTGTTAAAGGCAATGGCTTGTGCCGTATGTGTCGGTGACGTTGCTATGATCATCGCTCCTTTAGATAAATCAGGATATGATACGAGCCACTGCAGAAGCTGCATCCCGCCCATCGAACCTCCTGCGACACAAAACAGTTTTTTGATGCCCAGATGATCCAAAAGCTTTTTTTGAGGAATAATCATATCCCTGATGGAAATTACCGGAAAAGACAGCCCGTATGGTCTGCTTGTTTTCGGATTTATCGATGAAGGGCCGGTTGATCCTTTGCAACCTCCTATTATGTTGGAGCATATGACAAAATATTTATCGGTGTCAAATGGTTTTCCCGGACCAATCATGGTATCCCACCATCCCGGTTTTTTATCCCCGCTGCTATGATATCCGGCTGCATGAGCATCTCCCGTAAGTGCATGAAATATCATAATCGCATTATTTTTATCCTCATTTAAAACACCGTAAGTTTCGTAAGCGATATTTACCGGTCCCAGCTTTGACTTATTTGTCAAAACAAATTCATCCGGCGGATATGCAAACGTAAAGTATTTGGTTTCGACGATACCGACGCTTCCGTATTCATTTTTCTTCTCAGAATTGTTCACATTTTCACAACCGTTCTTTTTTTAAAGTTATCTTTTCCATAGTATTTTATTTATCTTTGTTGTTTATCTTTGAATCTGAAAATTTTTCGGTAAATCGATAAATCAATAATAATACAAAATCCAACAAGACACATAAATAATATATATCTATATCTAATATCTATAATATGTATCTATGATTTTCTCGGTTAGTGTTTCAGCCGCTTTTTTATTCCTGAAAAAGCCATGTCGATAAATATCTTTCTCCGCTGTCAGGCATTATGGTAACTATGATTTTATTTTCATTTTCTTTTCTTTTTCCGATTTCTATTGCTGCCCATAATGCTGCACCGCCAGAAATGCCTGCGAGTATTCCTTCTTCCCTTGCAAGTCTTCTTGCAATGTTTCCCGCATCGGCACTATCGACTGTTATTATTTCATCAAGGAGTTCTTTGTTTAGTACGCCAGGTATAAATCCTGCTCCTATCCCTTGTATTTTGTGTGGTCCTGGTTTTCCGCCGGATATGACAGGAGAGTCTTTGGGTTCAACCCCTATGATCTTGACTGCTGGAATCCTCTTTTTCAGTACTTCGCCTATTCCGGTTATGGTTCCTCCTGTGCCTATGCCGGCTACAAAACAATCGATTTTGCCTTCGGTATCGTTTAAAATTTCCTCTGCCGTGGTTTTCCTGTGGATCTCGGGATTTGCAGGATTATTAAATTGTTGGGGTATAAAACTGTTTTCGGTTCTTGCCGCAATTTCTTCCGCCTTCTTAACCGCACCGCTCATGCCTTTCGATCCTTCAGTTAAAACCAATTCCGCACCAAATATTTTAAGAAGCCTTCTCCTTTCGATGCTCATCGTCTCAGGCATTGTAAGAATAAGCCTGTAACCTTTTGCGGCACAAGCAAATGCAAGAGCTATGCCTGTATTGCCACTTGTCGGTTCGATTATTACCGTATCTTCATTTATTCTTCCGCGTTTTTTGGCATCTTCGATCATTGCGATTCCTATTCTGTCCTTGATACTTGAAAGAGGATTGAAAGATTCGATTTTTGCCAATATCGTTGCCTTTGAACCGCCGGTAACTTTATTGATTTTAACCATAGGCGTATTTCCTATGGTTTGTGTGATATTTTCGTATATTTTAGACATCTTAATCTCTCCTAAACTTAATTATTTTTAAAAAATCCAAATTAAAATTCTCTTTATATGATTTTTATACTAAATAATACATTTGTCTTAAATGCTCTTCATCGCCATATTGCTCTTCATCGCCATATTCTCTTTGCCGTCTTATTGCTTTTCGTTGTCTTATTTGCCTTATTGATTTTGCTTTTATTTCTGGGACTTCTCCAATGCCTGTTCGATGTCGGCAATTATATCATCGACATGTTCGAGTCCTATCGACAATCTTATAAAATCCTGAGTTACCCCTGTTGCCAACCTTTCTTCCTCGGAAAGCTGTTCGTGAGTTGTGGTTGCGGGATGTATCGCAAGAGTTTTCGCATCACCTATATTGGCAAGGTGCGAAATCAACTGCAGCGAATTTATGAATTTTTTTCCGGCTTCCAGTCCGCCTTTGATTCCGAATCCAAGAATTGCTCCTGCTCCTCCCTTAAGATATTTGTCTGCTTTCTTTTTTTCAGGGCTGGAATCAAGACCGGGATAATTTACCCAGGAAACCAGTGTGTTCGATCTCAGATATTTTGCAACTTCAAGAGCATTTTCGCTATGCTTTATCATTCTTAGCGGAAGAGTTTCGAGACCTTGCAGAAATAAAAATGAGTTGAATGGCGATAACGCGGGGCCTAAATCTCTTAAAAGCACGACTCTTGCTTTCAAAATATAAGCAAGGTTTCCGAGTTCTCTGAAATTATCCACGAATTTCAATCCATGATATCCGGGTTCGGGATCCGTTATCAAAGGGAATTTGCCATTTTCCCAATCGAATTTACCTGAATCGACTATTACACCGCCTATCGAATTTCCATGACCGCCTATGAATTTTGTCGCAGAATAAACAACTATATCTACCCCAAAATCTATGGGTCTTAATATGTAAGGCGAAGAGGTATTATCCAGAATAAGCGGAATACCATTATCGTGAGCTATCTCGGATAATTTTTCTATATCGGCTATGTCAAGCTTTGGATTACCTATCGATTCGGCATATACTGCTTTAGTCTTATCGTTGATTGCTTTTTTGAATCCCTCAAAATCCGAAGACCGTACGAAATTTACTTTTATCCCGAATCTGGAGAAAGTATTATGAAAAAGATTATAAGTTCCTCCGTAAAGATTATCCGCGGAGACGATCTCGTCTCCTTGCTGAGCGATATTCAATAAGGAAAGAGTGATTGCGGCTTGTCCGCTTGCCGTTGCAAGAGCACCTATTCCTCCGTCAACCAAAGCCATTCTTTTTTCGAAAACGTCGTTGGTCGGATTCATCATCCTTGTATAAATATTGCCAAATTCCCGTAAACCAAAAAGGTCTGCGGCATTATCGGCATCTTTAAACTGATATGAGGTAGTTTGATAAATCGGTACGGTCCTTGATCCCGTTACCGGATCAGGTTCCTGTCCGCCGTGGAGAAAAAGAGATTCTGTTTTTAAATTTTTATCTATTTTGGTCATTTTTTAACCATTCCTTTCACTTCTTTTAAAAATTCGAAACGAGTCGAAAAATCCGTTTTAAAAGCTTTGTTTTAATTTGATAATGATCTTGCAATTACCGGTAATTACTTTTTAAAGAATTTTATTCATGCTCCC
>JAQUMQ010000173.1 GCA_028718045.1 Actinomycetota bacterium | reverse complement strand
AAGAAATAGGGGTTACCTAGTCGCATCCTCATGGACAGATTTATGCTTTTTCTTATATACCTCCGATCCCTAAAATCGAGCTAAATTCTTCTAGGAATTATTTTAACAAAAATAACAAATGTCTGCATTGCGACATTATAAAAAAAGAAACCGAAGAAAAAAGCAGGGTAATATTTTGCAACGATTGTTTCATAGCTTTTATACCATTTTATGCAAGATGGCCTTATGAGGTCCATGTATATCCTATAAGACATCTGGGAAATATATGCCAATTGGATAAATATGAAATAAATATGCTTGCAAAAAGCTTAAAAGAATTAATAATCCTATACAACAAACTGTTCGATTTTAGAATGCCTTATGTAATGGCCATACATCAAAATCCTACGGATGATAAGAATTACGATAATTATCACCTGCATTTTGAATTCTATCCACCATACAGGGCAGAAAATAAATTAAAATATATGGCAGGTTGTGAACTTGCTGCAGGTACTTTCATAAACGATACTTTACCTGAAAAAAAAGCTGCCGAATTAAGAAAATTGAAAATATATTAACAAACTCGATTTAAAGATAATATTTTAAGGATATTGATAAATATATTAATTTTCCGATTTTTTAATTTTACCTACCCATTATGAAATAACCAGAAATTACCGTCATTCAATATTAATTAAGCTAAACCTTATCTAAAAAATAAGATTCAGAAACAAATTGTATCTATATAGGCTTATCGAAATTGTTTTTCCGAACATGCTTAGAAACAGAATAATTATAGATTTTCCAAAATATATACTTCTTTGGATGGAACAATTAACTTATCTGAAACAATTTTCCCATCCAACAAGCTCTTGAACTTGCCTTCTGGTAACTTAACATTTACTTTTTTGCTGTTATAGTTAATTAGAAATGTAAAAGCTTTATCGTTTTTAACTCTTTGAGTTACCTCTAACCCTTCCCGAGGTTTTAAAATAGGATATATTCTCTTTTCATTACAGTAATGACTAACAAGACCTTTAACAAAAGCATCTTCAGGTTCAGTCGCTATATAGACAGCTTTTCCTTTTCCATATATGTTCTCAGTTACAGCGGGATATCCTTTATAATAATCTTTGCCAAAAACTGCAATGGTTTTTGCGCCTTCGGTATGCATCACATCACATATAAGCCTGCAATCATACTCTTTTTTCAATTCGGCAAATTTATCCTTCATAATTATTTTATTACTTGCATCGGGATAAAGAGCATCGGTTTCTTCGACCCATAAACCAAGTATTTTTCTGAATGCCCCCGGATAGCCTCCCAAAATTACAAGATCATTTTCATCTACTACCCCGCTAAAAAAAGTAGTTATAAAAGTCCCTCCGCTATAGATAAATTTTTCTATATTTTTGACTGTACCTTCTTCGACCATATAGAATACAGGAGCAACTACTACATCATACTTTAATAAGTCATCATATGGGCTTATCATGTCAACGGCAATATTTAAGTCATAAAATGCTTTATAATACTTTGCTATTTGATCAGCATATTCAAGATCTATGCTTGGGCCACTGGAATATTCCATAGCCCACCAGTTTGGCCAGTCAAATATAATTGCCGCTCTTGATATGATATGTGAATCTATAATCTTATCACCAAGCTTGATAAGCTCTTCTCCAAGTTTTATTAATTCTCTGCTTATTCGTGTATTTTCATGTCCAGCATGAGGTATCATGGCAGCATGGAATTTCTCACATGCTCCTCTTGGCTGTCTCCACTGGAAAAACAATATGGCATCTCCCCCGTGCGATATGGTTTGATAGCTTAGCAATCTCATCATCCCTGGGCGTTTTAGAGCATTGTAAGGCTGCCAATTCTGCTGATTTGGCGTCTGTTCCATAAGCACAAAAGACTTTCCGCCTTTCAGACCTCTCATTAAATCATGACGCATTGCAATGTTGCTTGTTTGATCTTTATTCGTAGGATAATTATTCCACGATATAACATCGAGATATTTTCCCCATTTAAAATAATCGAGCAGTTTGAAAGTACCCATAAAATTAGTAGTAACAGGAACCTCAGGAAAATATCGTTTTATGATATCTGCTTCATTGCGATAACAATCAAGGAGGCTTTCAGACATAAACCTATTGTGTCTATCGCTATACTTTGGAAATTGGTCCCATCTCTATTTCCTAAACGATTTGCAAGTAATTCAGTGAGATGTGATGGTGGCTCTATTTCTTCCCAGCTATAATATGTATGACCCCAAAAATTTGTATACCAGCATCTGTTTAATTCTTCGAGATTTTTATATCGTTTCTTAAGCCATATTCTAAATGCATTCGCACAAATATCACAGTAACAATAAGTTCCGTATTCATTATTTATATGCCATAAAATAATCCCCGGATAATTTTTATATCTTAATGCCATTTTTTCGGTTATCAATCCTGATAACCTTCTATAGTCTAAATTGTTCCGACAAAAATTAGCACGTCCTCCATGTCTATGCCTACGTCCTTTCACATCAGTAAACAGCATCTCGGGATATTTTTTTGACATCCAAGCCGGGACTGCTGCAGTGGGAGTTGCCATTATGACGAATATATTGTTTTTATGCAATAAATCCAGCACTTTATCCAACCAGCCAAAGTTAAATACATCTTCGGAAGATTGAAGACTTGCCCATGAAAAAACCGGCAGAGTTACCGTATTTACTCTAAAAATTTTCATTAGTCCGATATCTTCCTTCCATATATTTTCATCCCATTGGTCAGGATTGTAATCTCCGCCATAAAGTATGCAGGAAAATTTCCTCGACATATTATTCAACTCCAATCAAGTCCATTATATTAAAATTTTTTAAAAATTAATTTGCATCACTTTATTTATTTGTATTGCTCCCTGCAATTATATTCATCTCAAAAATTTGCTTCTGACCCAAAAAGAAAACAAATATCATGGGCAGCGTCAACAACATCGAAGCAACCATTACAATATTCCATTCAGGAGCTGCACCTGCACTACGAGTAGCACTTAATATTTGCACACCTAATGCCAAAGGCATCCTTTCTATATCATTTATATAAATAAGAGGTTCCATAAATGCTCCCCAGTTGTAATTAAAAGTAAGGATTGCAATCATGAACAAAGTAGGTCTTATAAGTGGCAGAATTATCTTCCAGTATATCCCAAAAAAACCCAGTCCATCTATCTTTGCAGCATCATCCAACGAAAAAGGAATACTGACTATGAATTGCCTTGTAAGAAAAATATTAAAAGCTCCGCCACAAAAGTTGGGAACTATTATAGGAAGCAAAGTATTAATCCATCCTAATTTTTCAAAAATCACAAATTGCGGTATCATCGTAACCTGAGGCGGTATCATCATGGTGCTGAGTAATATCATAAATATTATATTTTTACCTCTCGCTTTTAATCTGGCAAAACCGTAAGCAACAAAAGAGCTTGCAAAAACCTGACCTATGATTGAAAATACCACTAATATAATGCTGTTAAAAAACCATCTGGTTATCTGTTTATCTGTAAAAACCCTAATGTAATTTCTCCACTCAAATTCATGCGGTATAAAACTGAAAGTCATTTTTGAAGTCGAAGCCTGACTTGCCAGAGAAATTGATACCATATATAAAAATGGTGCACTTAGTATTGCTCCTACAACAATTAATAAGATATACAATATGGTTTTTTCAACTTTGCTCAACCTGCCAAACACTATTTTTTTACCTCGCTCTCATAAAATACCCACACTGATGAACTTCTAAGAACAAGTAAGGTAATCAATATGATTATAACGAATAATATCCAGGCAATACTCGATGCATAACCCATTCGATAAAACTTAAATGCATTATCAAACAGGTAGGGTACGATCATATTGCTTGCATTATTTGGCCCTCCTTTAGTCATAATATACACCTGTGAGAACACCTGCAAGCATCTTATTATCCCCATTATCAGATTAAAAAAAATAACCGGAGTTATCATTGGTATAGTGATATTAAAGAATTGCCGTACTTTATTTGCTCCATCAAGAGCAGCAGCTTCATATATCTCCAAAGGTACTCCTTTCATTGCCGAAAGGATCAAAACCATACTGAATCCGACAGCCCATATTTCCATAAACACAAAAGACATTTTTACCCATTGTGGATCCAGCAACCATGCTGGGCCTTTTATTTTAAACAATGCCAAAAACCTGTTTATGAGCCCAGTATCAGGTGCAAGAAGCCATATAAACAGCATCGAACTGGCTACGGTTGGTACTATTGCAGGCAAATAAAAAACAGTCCTAA
>JAQUMQ010000172.1 GCA_028718045.1 Actinomycetota bacterium | reverse complement strand
TTATATACACCGCAAAAAATACACAAAAAAATTGATGCAATTGTAGAGAGATTTGATTATGATAAATGTGATTTAGTAAGAAATTATTTTGGTGCTTGGGGGGAAAAAGAGATGGTTCCTAAAGAATATTTCGGAAAAGGATGTGTTTTACCTTTTGAAAAAATTTCTGTGGTAGCTCCACTTAATTATGACAAATATTTAAAAAGTCTGTACGGCAATTATATGATGCCTCCTCCTAAAGAAAAACAAATATCACATCACGAAAAATTAGTCATTGATCTAAATAATTCATACATTTTACACTAAAGAAATTAGGTTTTGTATTTGAAAATAATGATCTTTTTTATTCTCTATTACGTTTATGGTCAAACAGAATATTTAAGTATATAGATTGAATTAAGAAGATTAATATAAAGAGGGAAACTAATGAAAAAGGTGATTACTTATGGTACTTTTGATTTGCTGCATTACGGACATATAAACTTATTAAAACGAGCAAAAGAGTTGGGTGATTATTTAATTGTGGCTTTATCTACAGATAAATTTAATCTAATAAAGGGAAAGAAGTGCTATTTTTCTTATGAAGAAAGAAGAAAACTTGTTGAATCGATTCGTTATGTGGATTTAGTAATACCCGAAAATAACTGGGAACAAAAAATTAATGACATAAAAGAGTTTAAAGTGGATATCTTCGTTATGGGAGATGATTGGAAGGGCAAATTTGATTATTTAAAAGAGTATTGCCAAGTAATATATTTAAGTAGAACACCAGAAATATCAACTACGAAAATAAAGGGAGAATTAAAAATAGATTAATAAAAAAACAAAAAGGGACGGTTCTGTTTTGTTGACAAAATAACTTTTTTTCTGCTATTTTTGGTAGGAGGTGGCCCTATGCCAAGAGGTACCAGAGATAAAAGCACAACAGGAATATACCATGTCGTGTTAAGGGGAATAAATAAGCAGCGCATCTTTGAAGATACTCAGGATTACCAGAAGTTTTGGAAACAATCAAGGCCACTAAAAAAATTATCAGATTCCAAATCTAGGCAAAAACAAACAGGGACGGTTCTTTTTTGCTGATATTATTATTTAATATATGCTATTCTTGGTAGAGGGTAAGTCTATGCCAAGAAGAGCAATAAAGAAAAGCAATACAGGAATCTATCATGTGGTCCTCTGAGGGATTAAAAAACAGCGTGTTTTTGAAGACGATCAAGACTATCGTAAATTTCTGGAGACCATTAAAATAAATATAGAAAAAAGTGGATATATTGTATACGCTTATTGTCTTAAGAGTAACCATATTCATTTATTAACAAAGGAAGGAAATGAATCTTTAGAAAATACCTTCCGGAGAATTGGTGATACCTCCAAGGTTGGTGTGAAGATACCCACTGAAATTCAGAGATATGAAAAGAAAAAGAGAAATCTAATAATTAAAAAACTCAAGGAGAAAGGCTTACCAATAAGACAGATAGCAAGACTAACAGGAATTAGTTATGGAGTTATAAGAGGTGTATAAGCTAAAAATCTAGTAAAATAGTCAAATGATTTTTAATAATATTTTAGCAAAATAAATTGTTTAATTTTTCAATTGAAACAGTAAAATAAAGGGCAAATAATGAACATATTATTTTTAATGATATCTTTTCCTGATGTAAGAAAAAGTACAAATTTATATTCTGATTTAGCAGAAGAATTTTATAAAAATGGGCATAATGTATGGATTGCCACCCTGCTTGAAAATAAATATGGGGAAGAAACCTATTTTGAAGAAGTCAATGGATTGAAAATACTACATGTTAGAGCAGGGGATTGGTTTAATACAAATTCTGTAATCAAAAAAGGGATTACAACCGTTACCATACCCCATTATTTTAAAAATGCGCTGAAGCAATATTTTAAAAATATAAAGTGTGATTTGGTAATTTATCCTACACCACCAATAACATTTGCACCTGTTGTGAAATACATAAAAAATAGGGATGGATGCAAATCCTATCTTATTTTAAGGGATATATTCCCACAGAATGTACGTGATTTAGGTTTAATGAATAATAATTTATTGTTTTCTTATTTTAGAAAGAAAGAACAGCAATTATATAATATTTCGGATTATATTGGCTGCATGTCTGAAGGGAATATTAAATATGTGCTGGCAAATAATCAGGTTGAAAGAAAAAAATTGGAGATACTCTATAATTGGGGAAAAGATAATCAGATAAGTGCATCTGAGAAATCTAATTTGAGAGAGAAATACAATCTAAAAGGAAAATTTATTGCTATTTTTGGCGGCAATATTGGGTTACCTCAGGAGTTAGAATTTTTATTGGACTTAGCTAAAGAATATAAAGGTGATAAAAGTATTATTTTTTTAATCATTGGGAAGGGTGCACAAAAACAAAAAATTACTGAAATTGTAAATAATGAAAATATTACAAATGTTATCATGAAAGATCGTATGCCCAGGGATGAATATAATAGTCTACTCAGTGAATGTGATATCGGATTAATCAATTTAGACAGAAGATTTACCATCCCCAATATCCCTTCTAAAACAGTTGATTATTTTAAAATGGGAATCCCCATTCTTGCTTCCACGGATAAAAATACCGATTATAAAAATTTGTTAGTTGAAAAAGCTAAAGCTGGATTGTGGTCTGAAACCGGAGATTTGGAAAGCTATAAAAGAAACTTTGAAAGACTCTATCGGAATGAAAAATTAAGAAGGCAATTAAGTCAAAATGGAAGAGAATTCTTTGAAAAATATTTAACTGTGGGAAAAGCATACCAGAAAATTATGAGTCATTTTTAAAGAGATGATTTGGAAAGAGATAATTAATGGAAAATAAAATCACATTAAAGATTAAAAGAATATTTGACATCTTTGCCAGCGGGTTGGCTTTAATATTCTTATTGCCTGTTTTTGCCATTATTGGAATATTGATTAAAATAGATTCCAAAGGGCCTGTGTTTTTTATTCAAACCAGGGCTGGGAAAGATGGGGAACCATTTGGTGCTTACAAATTAAGAACTATGGTGGATAATGCAGAAAAGTTAGGTAAAGGTTTGAGAGTCGATGACCCGAGAATTACCCGGGTTGGAAGATATTTGCGTTGGGGAATTGATGAATTGCCACAACTTATAAATGTTTTTAAGGGAGATATGAGTATCGTTGGCCCCAGACCGACTTTAATGTCACAGGTAGAGCAATACACAGAGGAACATAGAAGAAGATTAGAAATGAAACCAGGAATAACCGGATGGGCATTGGTCAATGGCAGGAATAATTTGTCCTGGATAGAAAAGATTGAGTATGATATCTGGTATATTAATCATTGGTCTTTGTGGCTTGATATAAAAATAATGTTTAGGACTTTATGGATTGTGCTTGTTACTCGGGAAGGTGTATATGGAGAAGGCGGAGTTAATAGAGGTTATCCTATTACGAATAAAAGGGAAGAAAGAAATAATTATAAATAAATGTTGCATTTTATAATATTATATGATATTTTTTTATTAAAATAATTGTTCGTTCAATGAATGAATGAGGTTTTATCAAAGTGAATATAGATTTTCTAAAAAATATTCAGTTTTTTTTACCAACTGAAAAAATTAAAATATTATTGGTATTAGATCAAGTTGAAAAAAATAAAAAAATAACCCAAGCCCAATTAGCAAAATACACACACTCTGCTCTTTCCATGATTAACAACTATATTAAAATCCTAGAAAAAGATGGTTTATTGGTAAAGAACAAGAAAAGTAAAAAAAATGTAGAATATTAAATAACAAAAAAAGGAATAGATAAAAAGAATTTTTTATTGGTTACTTTTATGAATGAATTAATTGAATTGTATAACTTAACAAAAGAAAATATAGAACTATTTATAAAAAACTTAGAAAACAGAGGAATAAAAAATATAGTATTTTATGGTGCTGGAGAAACTGCTAAGGTTATTATTAAAGTGCTAAAAGATATGCCTAATATAAGTATAAAATTATTATTTTTAGTTGATGATGATGCAGTAAAGCAAGAAAAATTATTCGAAGGATATCAAGTTTTTAATCCATGCAAAATTGAAAAACAAGATATAGATGCTGTTATTATTACCAGTTGTATATACGAAAAGGAAATCAGGAACAAGTTGGATAAATTAAATTATCCACGGCAAAGTATTATGAATATTTTTAACTAAAAATATTCTATAGTATTAATAGTATTAATCTTTCTATACTGCTGCTGGAATAGCAGATGCCGATCCTAATCGTACTGGATTAGAGGCTTTAAGATTTGCTAAAAATTTATATGTAATACCTTTTTTAATGGCTTATACAAATA
>JAQUMQ010000171.1 GCA_028718045.1 Actinomycetota bacterium | reverse complement strand
CAAGCAAGCTCTACAAGAATTTGTGTTTAATGTTAATGTTCCTACTAGAGTTGGTTTTCAGACTCCTTTTACAAACGTGACTTTAGATGTGGTTCCTTCTAAAATGATTGCTCAAGAAAATGTTGTTATTGGAGGAAAGATTATGAATGAAAAATATGGTGATTTTCAAACTGAAATGGATTTATTTAATAAAGCTTTTGCCGAAGTTATGATAGCGGGTGATGCTAGTGGACGTGTTTTTGCTTTTCCTATCCCTACTTATAATATTGATAAAGATTTTGATTGGAATAGAGAGAGTTTAAAACCGATGTGGGAAATGACTTCTAAATATGGTATTCCTTATTTCTCTAATTTTGTAAATTCTGACATGGATAGAGATGATGCTCGAAGTATGTGTTGTCGTTTACGTTTAGATAACAGAGAATTACGTAAACGTGGTGGTGGCTTATTTGGCGCCAATCCTTTAACTGGAAGTTTAGGAGTTGTTACTATGAATTTAGCTCGTTTAGGATATTTAGCCAAGGATGAAAAAGATTTTAAAGATAGATTATTAGTTCTTATGAATTTAGCTAAAGATAGTTTAAAAATAAAAAGGAAGGTGGTAGAAAAATTTACTGAAGATGGTCTTTATCCTTATTCTAAATGTTATTTACAAACTATCAAAGACCAGTTTGATTCTTATTGGAAAAATCATTTTAATACTATTGGTTTAAATGGGATGAATGAGGCTGTTTTAAATTTATTAGGAGAAAATATTACTAGTGCTCGAGGTCATAAATTTGCTTTAGATATTATGGATTTTATGCGTGATGTTATTTCTGGTTTTCAAGAAGAAACTGGTGATCTGTATAACCTTGAGGCCACTCCAGCGGAAGGTTGTACTTATCGTTTTGCTAAAAAAGATAAGGAAGTGTATCCCGATATTATTTGCGCTAATAATAAATTAGTTGAAGAAGAAGGAGCTAGTCCCTATTATACTAATTCTACTCATTTACCAGTCAGCTTTACAGATGATATTTTTACAGCTTTAGATTTACAAGATGAATTACAAATAAAATATACTGGGGGAACAGTTTTACACGGATTTTTGGGAGAAAGAATTAGTGATCCTGAGATTACTAAAAAACTAGTTAAAACTATTGTTGAAAATTATCGCCTACCTTATTTTACTATTACTCCAACCTTTTCTATTTGTCCTATTCATGGTTATTTAGCCGGAGAACATAAATATTGCCCTAAGTGTGATGAAGAAAGAGAAGAATTTAGTTTTGTTAATGTTGGAGATGGTCAGAGTTTAGCCGAAGGTCAAAGTGCTTGTTCTTGTTAGTTTATTTAAATTTTATATAATTATTAATAATCAGGCGCTATATTTTTAAATATATCCTGGCTAAAAGAATATGAGTCCAATACAAACCAATAAAAGAACAGAGTGCATTGTTTATAGCCGAGTAGTCGGTTGGCTTACTCCAATTAAATGCTATAACAAAGGAAAAATAGCCGAATACAACGATCGTAAAACTTACAAAATTAATATCAACAAGATTAACGAATAATATTAGAGTTGTATTTTTGTTTTTTTTGTTTTTTAAAATGGTAATAGGAGGTTTAGAAAAGATTAGCTTGATTGATTTTCCTGGTAATATTGCTACGGTCGTTTTTACAAAATCATGTAATTTTCGTTGCCATTTTTGCTATAACCCTATGCTTGTCCTGCCGATTGATGGGGGCGAGAGTAAATATAAAGAAAATCATCCTTTGATTTCAGAGGATGATTTTTTTCTTTTTTTAGAGAGTCGAGCAGGAAAAGTTAATGGAGTAGTTATTTCTGGGGGAGAGCCGACTTTACAAGCAGATCTAAAGGAATTTATTGTTAAAATAAAGAAGCTTGGTTTTAATGTTAAATTAGACACTAATGGAACTAGACCAGAAATAATTGAAGATTTGATAAGTGAAAAGTTAATTGATTATGTAGCCATGGATTTTAAGGCTCCTTTGGCTAAGTATGAAAAAGTAGTTTCTGTTAAGGTTGATTTATCAGCTATAAAGAAGTCGGTGCAGTTATTATTGGAAAACAAAGTTCCTTATGAGTTTCGTACTACTTTAGTTCCGGGCTTACATGAATTAGAAGATATTTATCAAATGGCGGAGGAATTAACCGGAGCTGAGAAATGGTTTTTACAGAAGTTTAAGTCTAATACTGATTTGGTTAATAATGAGTTTAAGAATCAGGACTCTTTTTCTAGCTCAGAGATTGAAAAAATTGTCGTGGAGCTTAAGAAAAAAATGCCGGGGTGTGATTTGAGAGAGTAGTGATGAAATTGATTTTAGGGGGTGTTTTTGGTATAATGGTGGTAGGTTTATGAAAAGGAATAATTTGTTTTTGTTTGTGTAATAGGTGGATTTTTGGTGTTGTTTATTAATAGGTTCGTATAATAACCAGTTAGGAAAAATGTTGCTCGCTTTGCTAGCGCTTCGCGAGTTTCATATTTTGCATAACGGCTTCGGGCATTGCCGGCTATGCTTCGTGTTACTCGCTGTCGCTAGCCTTAGAATTTTGCTCCCTGCGGTCGCAACATCAGATATACGCATACGTTGGCTGAAATATATATTTTTATTTACGACTAACGCCTAATTTTAAAAAGAATTAAATTTATTTAAAAGGAGAAAAGTTAAGGATGTTTCGCTTCATCTAAATACTAAGAAGAGGTAAAAACTAAAAAAATGAAGATTAAAAAAATTAAACTAACAGATTTTAAAAGATTTAGTAATTTAACTATTTTGGATATTCCCGAAACAACAAGACTTGTAGTTCTTGTGGGACCAAATGGATGTGGGAAAACTTCTTTATTTGAAGCTTTCAACTATTGGCGCAAGTTAAAGGGATTTAACAACGCGTCAAATCAAGAATACTTTGAAAAAATTGGAAACGTTGCGCCGCAGAGAAGATGGTATGATAATAAGGTGGAAATTGAATTTCATAATTCACCAAGTTTAGATATTGAAAATATTAAAGGGAAATTCTATTTTCGAACAGCATACAGAAATGAACCAGATTTTACAGTAACAAGTTTTAGCAAACAAGATGATCCATCAAAAACTATTAAGCTTGATACTTTAATGAAAAATGATATAACCGTATCTGAAAATTATCAAAGGCTTATTTCTCAAACTCTATCTGGCGTATATCTAACCGAGAATGATAATAAGACTGTTGTTGACCTCAGAGAACAACTAGTTGAAAAAATTAAACAGACTTTAAACGCTATCTTCGAAGATTTAGAATTGCACAATATTGGTGATCCAATATCTAATGGAAGTTTTTATTTCAAGAAAGGAGCATCGTATAATTTTCATTACAAAAATTTATCAGCAGGCGAAAAATCCGTATTTGATTTAATACTGGATGTGATAATAAAATCCACTTATTATCCAGATGCAGTATTTTGCATAGACGAACCAGAGGCTCATATTCACACAAGATTACAATCAAAGGTGCTAAAAGAATTGTTTTCTTTAATCCCCATAAATTCCCAATTATGGATTTCAACTCACTCAATAGGGATGTTAAAACAAGCTGAGGAGTTAGAGAACAAACTTCCTGGAAGTGTAATATTTTTAGACTTTGATAACAAAAACTTTGATGAAGAAGAAATTATACAGCCATCAAAAATAAACAAGGCAATATGGGACAGGTTTTTTGATTTAGCTCTTGCTGATTTTTCAAAATTAATCGCACCTCAAAAAATTGTTTTCTGCGAGGGAACATTCAATGGCAGAAAATATAAAGATTTTGATGCTCAAGTTTACGGAATTATTTTTGAACAAAAATATCATAATACACGCTTCATCTCTGTAGGTTCATGTACAGAAATTGAAAATATTCAGAACGAACCAATGCAAGTAGTAGCAAATCTTCTCAATTCTTCTGAAATAATAAAGTTTGTAGATAGGGATAATAGAAGCGCTCGGGAAATAGCAGAATTAAAATCTAAAAATATAAAATCATCAAAAAGACGGAACATCGAGAGTTATATATTTGATGATGAAATTATAGCAAAACTTTGCGCCAGTATAAGCAAGCAAAATCTAATAGAAGATTGTCTTGATGCAAAAAATAATGCTATACAGAAAAGCATAGAACGAGGCAATCCGATTGACGACATAAAATCTGCTAGTGGGGATATCTTCAACGATATAAAAAGGCTTCTAAGCCTAACACAATGTGGCGATAATAAATGTGCTTTTGCGAGAGATACTTTAGCGCCCCTAATTACTGAAGACACCGCTATCTACAAAGAACTTGAGCAAGAAATTTTTGAATAAGGGATAAAGGGAATTCACCCCTTTAATTCCCCTCTTCCCTTTGCCCCAAAACAAAAAA
>JAQUMQ010000170.1 GCA_028718045.1 Actinomycetota bacterium | reverse complement strand
ATAACCCGCATCAAATGCATTGGTCGTTCTGTCTCCGTCAGAGGAACCGGTATAACCGGAGCATAAAAATAAAGTCATTTTAAATCCGTAACTTTGAACAATAGGAAAAGCATATTGATATACGCTTTGATAACCATCGTCGGTAGTTAAAATTGCTGGTTTGGGGGGAAGAGCTTTTCCTCCGTTTAAAGCCGCAAATAAATCCTGAAAAGATATCGTCTGATATCCTCTTTGCTTTAAAAGCGAACATAATTCGTTTAACTGACCTGTGCTTATCTCATATTCATATCCTGATCCAGGCATGACACTGTGAAAAGCAAAAATCGGGATGCTGCCGCTTGTGTTTGCGACAGTCGATCCGCCAAAATTAGTCCCTCCCTTTGCTTCGCCGCCATGAAGAGAGCCGCTATCAATACCATATTTGGCACACAAATTATGAAACTCGGTCGAATTTACAAAACCCGCAAGAACATATTGCCTTGAAGTGCCGGCGTTTAACTGAGACATCCAATCATTATATCCCTGCGGATCTGATTCCCTGTCAAAAAAAGCTTTGTACATTACTTTTATATAAGCATCATTCGAGAGATTTTTATTTATGAACTCTTGACTATTTATAAAACCATTGGCAACGGTCGCTCCCGAAATCGAGTGATTTAGCAAACCATTTACCCATCCGCTTAAACCGCCTGCATCAGGTTCCCTGTCAAGACATTGTTGATAAAATCTCGTAACAAATGCCGTAACATCGGCAGTAGTATCAGCATAAATTTCATTGGTCGAATTAAATATCGGAAATATTAAAACAAAAACAAGCAAAGCTACAAATGCAATAAAACAATATTTTATCTTACCACCCATGATTCTCACCTTTTTTATTTTTAATTTTTACATATAAATTTTTATACATGGTTAAATATATTTATTATTTTTTTAAATATCTTCGTAAAAAATTATTATATTCTACTATTTATAATATTCAATAATATTCAATAAAAAATATGGTTTTATAATGATTTTAACAGCAAGTTCATGACATTAAGTTGTCTTTTGGCAACAATTTTATTATCAGTAACAATCTCATTGCTATTTGAATGGTTCAAAAACAGAAAACATCGCTGATCAACTTTAAACATATCGCATAAAACTTAAAACTAAAAATATATATCTTAAAAATAGAAAGAAACGATAAAAACCAAGAACAAATATTTATGCCATAAACATCTGCTGCAAATCATTGCTGTCTTACTTGGTTATTCCTGTTTAATTTTTTGTTGCTTTCAACCAAATACAGGATATACATAAATACCGAAGCTGCCACGGCAAGTACTATGACAAGCGGCCACACTTTGTGGACTCCGTAATGCTTGATAAAATAACCCATTATTATAGGGCTGGCGATGTAACCTATATCGGTTATAAAACTAATAATTCCGCTAAATCTTGCTCTATGGGTTATAGGTGAGTTATTTGCCACATACACATTTGTGTTTATTGTCTGAATGATTTCTCCTAGTGTCCAAACAACCGTTGAAAGAATCAAAAGTATTTCATTTGTTATAAGGTAAATTACCCCGAACCCAATCGCATAAAGAATACCGGCAAATGCAATATTTATGATAGGTTTTGTATTTTTCATCAAGCCTATCAAAAAAACGGTCAGCAATATTACGACTATCGCATTTACCGACATTAAAGTACCATAAACTTTCGGGCCTCTTTCACTGAAATGAAGTTTCAGATATAACGGCAGGCTGAAAAAATTCTGCGAATAAACAAAAGTGTAAATTAAAGAAATAAATGCAAACGATACAAGTATGGGTTTTCTGAATAAAATAAAAATTACGTTACCTCTTTCGATTTTTTCATTATCATTTAATTCGATACTCTTTCCTCTTACAGGTATTGTTTCCTTAACCAAAACCAATACGGGAATTAGCGAAAGAAGCGTAGTCACAGCATCAAGTATAAAAATTAACTTCATATGGTCATTGAATAAAAATCCTGCGATAAGCGGACCTATCGCCACACCCAGGTTTTGTCCCAAATAAATCAACGAAAAAGCTGCATTTCTTTTTTCAGGTTTTGTCAGATCGGTAATCATGGCATTTATGCACGGTAAAATACCTGAAAGAAAAACGTTGGAAATGATAAGCAGCCATGGAATAGCAGGAGACTTATCCATAAATGCACAAACTATGAAAAATAAAGCACTTGTTGTGCTTAACAAAATAAAAATTTTTTTCCTGCCAAAACGATCGGCAAGTTTTCCACCGGAAAGAAGTCCGATCGAACCTGCTATAAAAACAGCAGTAACAAAAAATCCTGCTTTTTCTGTGCTGTAACCAAGCTTTATTGTTAAAAACATGGTTAAAAAAGGATAAACAAAACTGCCTATACAATTGATTATCCTTGCAGCAAAAAGCACGAAAACACTTTTTGGAAGACCTTTGTAAGAGGAAAAAAGATTCTTATTTGCCATTCCCAATTATTTTTGTTTTCAAATTGATATATCCTTACCGAAGCTAATTATAAAACACAAATTACCTTTTTAATTAAACCATAAACGTCTTTCTTAAACGGCATAAGTAAACTTCGAATTTAACTAAAAATATAATTGTAATAATTATATAATAAAAACTTCTTTTAAAGTCTTCTTTCCTTTACTGCCTTTATCATCTCGATGGCATTTCTTTCGACTTCGTCCGGATCAATTTTTATTCTGGCAACATTTGTTCTTATGGCAGCCTCGGCAACTTTTTTGGCAACATTGGGAGCAATCCTTAAGTCAAATGGTTTTGGGATAATATAATCATTGGAAACTTCGTTATCTTTTACCAATTCTGCAATAGCATAAGCTGCCGCTATTTTCATATCATCATTAATATCGGTTGAACGAACATCAAGCGCACCTCTGAATATCCCGGGAAAGGCAAGCACATTATTTACCTGATTGGGATAATCCGAACGTCCCGTAGCGATTATGTTTACACCCGCAGCTTTGGCATCTTCCACATCGATTTCAGGCTCAGGATTTGCAAGAGCAAAAATTATAGGATTCTTTGCCATTTTTTTAACCATTTCCACGGTAAGTTGACCGGCTACGGATACTCCGATGAATACATCTCTTCCGCCAATGACTTCTGTTAATTTTCCTTTCAGCCCTTGCGGATTGGTAAGAGAGGCAATTTCCTCTTTTGATACATTCATCCCTTCCGGTCTGCCTTTGTAAATAGCGCCCTTGCTGTCGCACGCAACGATATCTTTAACGCCCAATTTTAAAAATAATTTTATGATACTTACTCCGGCGGCACCGACACCATTAACAACTACTCTCAAGTCCTGCCATTTTTTATCCGTAAGCTTCATGGCATTTATAAGGCCGGCGGTCGTAACAACCGCAGTACCATGCTGATCGTCATGAAATATAACCATTTTGGTTTCTTTTTTAAGTCTTTCTTCTATTTCAAAACATCTCGGAGCAGATATATCTTCGAGGTTGATTCCGCTAAAGCTTGGTTCCATGAGCTTGACTGTCTCGACTATGGTATTTGCATCCTGAGTGTTAAGACAGATGGGGAAAGCATTTACGGCGCCGAATTCCTTAAATAAAACACATTTTCCTTCCATTACCGGAAGCCCCGCAAGAGCTCCTATGTTTCCAAGCCCTAAAACTGCGGATCCGTCACTTACGACAGATATCATATTCCCTATGGACGTATATTTATATCTAAGAATGGGATCCTTTTGTATCTGCCTGCAAGGTTCCGCCACGCCCGGACTGTAAGCCATAGCTAAATCATGCTGATTATTTACCTGAACTTTGCTTATTACACTTATCTTTCCTGTATACTTTTCATGCATTTCAAGCGAATCTTCATAAATACTCAATTTGGTTTCCTTTCCTTTATCAATTAGAACAACTTCATTTTTTTGTAATTTTTACAACTATCTTTACGAAATTTGCAATAACCTGGATGACCAAAATAAGGATGATCAAACCTGAAGCTATTTTTAAAACCAAGGGTAGCAGCTCTGATACCTTATCGTAGGGTATTATATTGAAGTCTATGGGAAATAACAACAAAAAATTTGCAATTACTGCAACCGCAAATATTGCACAAACAATTTCAACTACCTTTGCGAGTATGTATTTATCAAATACCAGTAAAATTACATTGCCTACCACTATAATGAATAATCCGGCTGTTATTAGCGGCACTAATTTGGAAAAATCACCGGTTATTATCGGGAACCTGTGCCATACAAGCGAACCATTGGATTGTTCATATTGATAATAAGCAATATAGCTGCTAAAGAAATTGAAAAAAATAATAAAAACAAAACTCCATATAATATTCCATACGTAAGAAAAAGCTCTTCTTCCTCTCTTGTCTTCGTAAG
>JAQUMQ010000169.1 GCA_028718045.1 Actinomycetota bacterium | reverse complement strand
TTACAAAGAAGTATGCTCGGGCACTACCGGACATGCCGAAGTTGTAAAAATTACATATCAGCCTGATATCATCAGCTATGAAAAATTACTGGAAGTATTTTTTTACGTACACGATCCCACAACCTTAAACAGACAGGGAAATGACATTGGCAAGCAATACCGGTCGATAATACTTTACGATTCGTCAGAGCAAAAAGCTTTGGCAGAAAAATTCATCATGAATCTCAATAATCCCAAAAATGATTTAAAAAATATAGTAACCGAAATAAAGCAGCTCGATAATTTCACCAAAGCTGAAAATTACCATCAGAATTATTTTGCACTTAATGCAGATAATCCTTATTGCGGAGCTGTTATATCGCCAAAAATTAAAAGCTTCAGGAAGAAATTCCAAAATTTACTAAAATAATTTTTTTTAAACAAATCTTTCATATGTGTCATCACTGAAAGATGTTTTCTTCATAAGATTTTCAATAATATCCGACATTCCTTCCGGAGTAATCCGTTTATTCAAAACCGATGCCGTTATCTCATCTGAACCATTTGTAAAATTATTTTGGAAATCATAATCAAAAACCATATACAAACATGCATTTAAGTATTCATATATTAATCAATAAATAAAATTATCTTATTAAGCTTTTTTATAAGCCGAATCAATTAAAAAGAGAGATTATGTATTCATGGGAAAAAAATTTCCAGCAATTCACAGCTGATAAAGCAAATTGATAATAATGATGATAAAATAGTATCGAATTTTATAAAAAGGCATATCGTATCAAAAGAAGGTGAGAATTTATAGCCATGATGTCAAATATTCCTATCGATTTATCCAAGGTAAAAAAAGAAAATATCGACAAAGAAGTACTGAGAGCCGGTATTATCGCTGAGCTTGACGCCATAAACTTATATGAGCAACTCGCAGCAGTCACGGAAAGCAATGATATTAAAAAAATACTGCTGGATATCGCAAAAGAAGAAAAAACTCATGTTGGCGAGTTTCAAGCCTTATTATTAAAATTCGACAAGCAGCAAGCAATTGAACTGGATGCAGGGAAAAAAGAGGTCGAAAAAGAGCTCGGAAAATAACGTATTTGTATGGCAGCATTTTCAGAACACATTTTAAAAATCAAAATATGTTTTACTAGCTTTTTTAAATCCGACAAAAACTATATCTAAAATATTTCAGATAATGTAAATTGGTTAGATTTACGGAAAGCACCATGGAGTCGGTGCCTTAAGAGCTTTATAATTCAAATTTCTTTTCGTTAAAAACTCTAAGGCAAGCATCTACGACTTTTGGATCAAAAAGTATGTTTCTATTGCGGAATACCTCTTTCAAAGCTTTATTTAAGCCAACAGCAGGTCTGTATGGTCTATGTGAAGACATGGCTTCGATTACGTCGGCAACCCCCAAAATTCTTGCATTTAAGATTATTTCACTACCTTTCAAACCATTGGGATAACCTGAGCCATTAAGCCTTTCATGATGCTGAAGAACCGTTTGGGCAACCGGCCACGGAAACTCTATTGATTTAAGTATTTCATATGCATCTTGCGAGTGAAGTCTTATTATCATCGTTTCTGGTTCATTTAATTTCGACGGTTTGCTTAATATCGACAAGGGAGTACTGTTTTTACCGATATCATGAAGTAATCCTGTTATATAAATGCCCTCTATGTCATAATCTTCAAGCTTCATTTCTTCGGCTATAGCGCTGGATAAGAGAGCGACTTTTCTTTGGTGTACGCCGGTATATGGATCTCGTCTTTCGCTTATAAGCGCGATAGCATCGACAGCCTCATAAATAGTCCTCTTGTATCTTTCATGATTTCTTTTTAATTCTTCCTCATTCCTTAAGCTTTTAACACCAATTGAAATATTGGTAGCGATTTCTTTTAAAAAACTTATTTCTTCCTTGTCGAATATATTTCTATTTTCTGCCAATAAATTCAAACTTCCAATAATTTTGGTCCTTATCTTTATGGGAAGTGAAATTACCGATTTGAATCCTTTTTCTTTTGCTTTCTTTTTCCATGGCGATTGGGCAAAATCTTTTTCCAAATCATTTAATATAAAAATTTGTTGTGATTTCATACACATTAATTCCGGAAGATCATCGCCATCATTTAAGAAACCATGATCCGGCAAAACAAAGTTTTCTTTTGCGGCAGATTCAGAAAAATAATCCATCCTGTTTGATTTCTTATCTAAAATACTTACATAGACGAATTTATAATAACCTGTTTTCATAATAATGCTGCAAATTTCCTCAAAAAAACTCTTTTCATTTTTTATATAATATAACAAATGATTTATTCGTCTGATTAGTTTATGTGATTTGCTCAATCTGTTTAATTCATCAAAAAAATTTTTCGAGTTTTGACTCGTTAAATCCACTTTAATAGGTTGATTTATTGTTGCTTTTGGCATATAATAGATATTTATATTAAATATTAATTAGTTGTATAATGACAATTATTATATAAGTAATGATCTAATTATTTATCATTATTGCAACCATTTGTCAATAAATTTACAAATTTTACAAATTTTAAAATTGATGCTTTTTAAATTATTAAAAAAATAATAATATTGTCTTTAATAAAATTGTCTTTAACTCCGGAAAGCCTATATGAAAAACAAAACTAAATACAACAGGAAAGAAGAGATAGGCATCACTGGTTTTAACAGCATAAGTAAACTTGAAGCAGAGATAATGAAGCTGGTTTGGGGAAAAGACAAAATCACCGTAAGAAAAGTGCACGAAGAATTGTTAAAAAAGGAAATTCAAGAAAAAGATCGTGATTTCATATCTTATACTTCGGTAATTGCAGCAATGTCGGGTCTTGTAGAAAAACAACTTTTAAAAGAAGACAGGAGTAAAAAAACCTACTTTTATTCTGCCATATTAGATAAAAATGAATTATCAAAAAGCATCATAAAATCGATAGCCGATAAATTATTGACCGGATCATCAAAAAATATGGTTCATGAATTTTTAGACTACAGCAGCAACATTACTTTTGAAGGTATAAATAAACTGCTCGATGAAATCAATAAAAAACAATAAGAATGCTAAAGAATTTTGATTTTCTAACATGGTTTATTTAAAAGTATTAACATCTTACATTTTACCGGTTATCTATGATAGTTTCATTAGCCTTCTTTTGGTACTTATCATACTTGCTATTTTAAGAATAAGAGACTCAAACATTAAGATTTTATTTTTTTTCGTTCCATTGATAAAACCATTTCTTGTTATTCTGGAAAAAATTAATTTAAACGAAATATATATAAGTTCCAGACCTGGAACAGCAGGATTCAGGCTTCCGGATCCTTCAAATATCATAAACATTAAAGGACAGTTTCAGCAAGGAGAAATACTCCTTTTATCAAACACAAATTATAAAATTCTTGCAATAATATTTTTTTTAACCATTCTCTTTTTGATATTCCGATGGATAGTTATCGCTATTTTTTACAAAAATCTTGCTCTTGATGATAAAATCGCAAGTGATGACGCTCCGGATTTGTTTAAAATAATTGACAATTATATAAAAATAACCAAGGTTAAAAAAAATCCTGACATAAGTTTAACTCAAACTCAAAATTACTGTCCTTTTGTTGTCGGGGTAAGGAAAATTATTTTAGTGATTTCACCTAAATTAATTGAAAATCTTACATCAAGCGAAAAGGAAACTGTTATTTACCATGAACTTTCTCATATAAAAAGAAACGATAATCTAATAGGATGGGTAGCATTGATACTTAGAGATTTAAATTTTTTTAATCCTTTTGCTTATATAGCTTATTTTCTTATAAGATCGGAACAGGAAGCTGATTCCGATAAGCTTGTGCTAAAGTTTTCAGGCAAAGACTCAAAAAAAATTGCCAATGATATCTTAAACTCGATTAAGAAAATAATCGCTCTCGAAAGACAGAAAAAAGTTAATAAAATATTTGTTCCCAGACAAATTTCAAATTTTTTTTCTATGAAAATGATATACCAAAAAAAACTATCACACAGAATTCATTCTATTTTAAAAACAAACCCTGATAGGATTTACGCCAAAACCTCAACAAAAATTCTATGTTATGTTTTATTTGTAATCCTTCTGCTGATCCAGATTGTTTATGTAGTAAAAATCAATAACATAGTAGTTTTATTAAGATAAAAAATAAACCCAGTAAACTTAAATTATCGATTCACGTTATTGATATACCATAAACTTAAATTATCGATTTACTTATTCACACACCATCAATTTAAATTATCGATTTGCGTTATTGGCGTAAGCCATATTATGATAATTTATTATTTTCTCATTATCTTATGGTATAATATATGACAATTACCATCGTGATTTGGGGAGGTTCTGATTGATCCAAATTAATAAAACA
>JAQUMQ010000168.1 GCA_028718045.1 Actinomycetota bacterium | reverse complement strand
CTATGTCAGATACAAAATATATGCAATTTACTGCAATTAATGCTCCAAGCGAGAGAAAACCAGCTAAAATCATTCCGGGTAAACATACGGAAAGGCTTTTTGCCAGCCATATATTTTTTATTTTAAGAGGAGTTGCCAGAAGCGATTCAATATTTCCACAGGTTTTTTCTTTTACCATTGGCTGGAACGCAAAAACGTTCTGGTTTATTCCCATTGATAATATAGCTGGCGTGTACATTATCATGCCAAGATAAGTTGTTAACTTAGCTTTCTCCGGAGTTGCAGACTTTACCTCCGGAGAAATCAATAAAAGACAGAAAAACAATGCAAGACCTATTGCAATCATTATAATTACCAAAAAAATAACAATAATAAGTGCTTTTGTTCTTAGGTTGTTTTTTATGCTGCTGGCTGCAACAAGCATTATATCTCTCATGATATTTTAATCTCTTTCAAAATTGTTGAGTATAACTCCTCAAGAGAAGCTTCTTTTTTTATAACTTCTTCTATTTTTATTCCTTTTTCTGAAAGAATGCTTATTATATCGGAAATTTCGGTACTCCCAAGTGGAGAAAAAACAAGCTCATTATCATTTACTTCTTTAAGACCTATATCGGGATTCTGTTTTAATTCTTCTTTTAGCGGCTGAGTAACTAACCGGGTAGTTTTTATGATAAAAATTAGCTTGCTTATTTCCTTTCGCAGGTTTTCCAGTCCCCCATATAATTTTATTGTGCCTTTATCTATTATCGCTATCCTGTTACAGATCCTCTGAACTTCATCAAGGTTGTGAGAGCTTAAAAAAATAGTTTTATTTTCTTTGCTTGCAAGACTTTTCATTATCTGCCTGATTTCTATCTGACCTGTAGGATCGACCCCTGATGTTGGTTCGTCAAGTATGAGGATTTCAGGATCATGCACCATCGCTCTGGCAAGTGCGAGTCGCTGCCTCATCCCTTTTGAGTAAGAACTTATTTTATCTCTGGCTCTGTCTGAAAGATCTACCATGTCCAGAAGCTCATTTATCTTCCTTGCAGGTTTTTGGATACCATAAATTCGGGCGTAATAAAGAATATTTTCTTCAGCTGTCATATTCTCATATAGGCCATCTGCATCAAGCACAAATCCTATTTTTTTTCTGGTTTCACTTTCATTAATGTCATGTCCGAGAATTTCAAGTTTCCCTGAATCAGCTTTAAAAAGCCCAAGCAATATTCTTATTGTAGTAGTTTTCCCCGCACCGTTCGGTCCCAGATAACCAAAAATATCACCTACTTCAACATCAAAACTAATTTCTTTTAATATTTTCCGGTTTTGTAAAGTTTTACTGATATCCTTTATATTTATTGCTATACTCATTAAATACCACCAGACTTTTTGTCTTTATTTATACCTTTTTTGCCTTCGATATTTTTACGTTCTTTTTTCCATTTTGTGCTCAATTTCTCGAAAAAGATCGGTTGTACCTTCCATGGTTTTCTGCATAACAGAAAATGTCGCAATACCTATTCCTCTTTCCAAATCTCCAAAAACCAGCAGCTTGTCACCTTTTTTAATGTTAAAATCTTTTCGAGCATCTACAGGTATTGCTATTTGTCCTCGTTCGCTAACGGTAACCGAACCATAGAACTTTTTATCTTCAGGAGCTTTCATATCAAAACCTCATTTAATCATATTTACATGATATATCTTATTTATAAGATATATCCTATCTCGAAATTAAAAAATCATCAAGCATAACAAATGAATTATCTCATAAAACGTAGCTAGCCTGAGATCAATATATCAAAAAAGATGTGTGTTTGTAATAAGAATTAACCGGATTATATTCCTAAAATGAAATTTATGTGAAAATTTGATTTTAGGATTTATATTTCACATTTCTTGCAATTTTATTAATTAAGAATAAAATGTATAATTGAGCAATAGAATACTATAGGTTGCTATAGTTATTAATATAATATTAATTATAACCGGTAGGATAAGATGGCTACAAGTATACAAATAAGTGAAGAGTTAAAAAAAGTGCTATCCAAAAAAAAACTTTTTGAAAGAGAGACTTACGAAAACATAATCTGGAATTTGCTCGAAGACAATATGGAACTTAATGAGCAAACAAAAAAAGAACTGGAGCAATCGAGAAAAGAAATAAAAGAAGGCAAAACTCTAACAATTAATCAATTAAAAAAAGAGCTTAATATAAAATAGAATATCCGGTGATTTTTTTGTATGAGATGATTTTTTCGATAAAAGCAAAAAAACAACTTTTAAAACTGGAAAGAAATATCCAGGAAAGAATAATCTCTGCACTTGAAAGGATAAGAATAAGACCTGAAACCTTTATCACTAAATTAGTTGGTGATAAAGGTTATAAACTCAGAGTTGGAGATTACAGGGTTATAATGGACATTGACGACAATAACCTTATCATTCTTGTTATTAAGGTTGGTCATAGAAAAAATATTTATAATTTTTAAAAGCTAAGCAAATTTATAAACTTAACCATTTCCTGTAAATAACCAAGCATCAAATTACATTAAATAATAGATTTATAATTTTCATTTACTGAATTCCCGAGTTGCTCAAGTTTTTTAAAGTTAAATTTGGATAAAAATAAACCCGGCAGCAAAAAACTTATACAAAAATTCAATATATTGATAAAATTATTAATCATAAATATAACTGTAAGCATTAAAAACGCAAAGGAAAAAATTTGCTAGCTATCGAAGCCGGAAATCTCACAAAAAAATATGGCAAAACAACCGTACTGGATAATCTAAACCTTAATATAAATGAAGGCGAATTCTATTGCCTTATGGGACCAAACGGATCTGGGAAAACTACCCTCTCATCAATAATTGCCTCGGTAAGACTGCCCACAAGCGGCGAAGTAAAAATTTTTGGCAAAAAACCCGAGCAGTCCAAAAGACTTATAGGATATATCCCTCAGGAAAATTTTTCTGACCCCAACCTCACAGGAATTGAGAATATAAATTATTTTGCCAAAATGCTTGGATATTCAAATAAAGATGCAAAAGCCATTGCGCTAAAACTTTTAAAAAAAGTCGGTCTTTTTGAAGAAAGAGATAAAAGAGTTTTTAAATTTTCGGGCGGAATGAGAAAAAAACTTGAACTGTCAACAATACTTTTTCCTCACATAAAGATATTCATACTTGACGAACCTACGACAGGACTGGATCCTTCAGCAAGAAGGAATTTCTTCGGGCTTATAGATGAACTAAAAGATAAATCAACAACAGTTTTGCTTATAAGCCATATAGGTTCAGACGCCGAACTTGCCACGAGAGTCGGCCTTATGGATAAAGGTAAAATAATCGCAGAGGGTTCACCGGATGAACTCAAAAACAACAGCGGGCTTAAAAATATGATAAATATAGAATTATCTGTTAAAAATGAAAAAGTAAAGAATATTTTAAGTGATTTTAACAAAGCTGAACAAATTTTTGAAACAAGCGAAGGTTATAAAATTTATTCTGATGAAACATCCGAAGTAATTCCTGAAATTGTAAGATCTGTTGAAGCCAGCGGCTATAAAGTTTTACAGATAGGTTCTGTCATTCCATCGCTTGAAGATGTTTTTTTCAAGCTTACGGGTAAAAAAGTCAGGGAAGCAAACGAGGAATCAAAGGAAACAAAAAAATGAACCAGATATCTGCAACATATGTAAAAGGTATAAAAGATAATTTCATGAGCAAACCTGCGCTTTTCTGGGTAATAGCTTGGCCTGCTATCTGGTTGCTCCTTGCCGTATTTGTTTTTTTACGTGGGGTACCGTCTGAATATGCCGCACTTGCAAAAGGGCAAAGTACCGTTTCGATGGTTACCTTCTCAATAATGATTTGCGGAATGACCAGCCTTCCCGCAAATATTTCTGAGGATAGGCAAAGAGGACTTTACCAGAAATTAAAGACAATGCCTGTACAACCATGGAAAGAAGCAGTTGGCAAAATTCTTGCGGTACTGACATTCGGACTGGTAAGCGCGGCTATAATAATAATTATAGGAATAATTCTTGGAGCCAGATTTAATATTACATCAATGGGACTTATAAAATCTTTGGGATTTTTATTATTGGGAACAGTTGCATCCGCAGGAATAGGTCTGATTGTAGGTTCTTTAATTAAAAGTATTCAGGGTTCCATAATGACAGGGGTTGGAATAGCAGTTGTAACATCGGCAATTTCCGGAGTCTTTTTCCAATATTCAATGCTGCCACCCGTACTTCAAAAATTTGCGCAAATCTGGCCCATGTCTTCAACAAATTCAATAATAATTAACTTTCTGATAGGAGACATCGGCTACAATCCTCTCAGCACAATAAATCTTTCCTTAACTATCGCAATATCGCTGTTATTTTTTACAGCAGGAATTGTTCTGTACACAGTTTATTGCTGGAGATTAGAATAAACAACTTATAG